>NZ_JBEXUS010000079.1:0-39470 GCF_040614455.1 Nocardia sp. NPDC005978 | reverse complement strand
CCGCCGGAATCGGCGGGGGCGCGCTGGTGAGGATGCGTTGCGGTACTACGCCGAACCGTTGAAAAGTCCGGTGACCGAACCGTTCTCGAAGACCTCGCGAATGGTCTGCGCCAGCAGCGGCGCGATCGAGAGCACGGTCAGGGTCGGGAACTTCTTGTCCTCGTCGATGGGCAGCGTGTTTGTGACCACGACCTCTTTGGCGCCGCAGTTGGCCAGACGCTCGGCGGCCGGGTGCGACAGGATGCCGTGGGTGGCGGCGATGACCACGTCGCCCGCGCCGGCGGCCTTGAGCACCTTGACCGCGCCGGCGATGGTGCCGCCGGTGTCGATCATGTCGTCGATCAGGATGCAGGTGCGGCCCTCGACCTCACCGACCACGCGGTTGGAGACGGTCTGGTTGGGCACCAGCGGGTCGCGGGTCTTGTGGATGAACGCCATGGGCGCGTCCGCGAGCGAGTTCGCCCACTTCTCGGCGACCTTCACCCGGCCGGCGTCGGGGGAGACGACGGTGATGTTGGACAGGTCGTAGTTGTTGCGCACGTGCTCGGCCAGCTGGACCTGCGCGTGCATGTGATCGACCGGGCCGTCGAAGAAGCCCTGGATCTGATCGGTGTGCAGATCGATGGTGATGATGCGATCCACGCCGGCGGTCTTGAGCAGGTCGGCGATCAGGCGGGCCGAGATGGGCTCGCGACCGCGGTGCTTCTTGTCCTGGCGGGCGTAGGGGTAGAACGGCAGCACCGAGGTGATGCGCTTGGCCGAACCGCGCTTGAGGGCGTCGATCATGATCAGGTGTTCCATGACCCACTGGTTCAGCGGGGCCGGGAAGCTCTGCAGCACGAAGGCGTCGGAGCCGCGAACCGATTCCTCGAACCGGACGAAGGTCTCGCCGTTCGCGAAGTCGCGGGCGGTCTGCGGGGTGACGTGGACGTTGAGTTCCTTGGCCACCGCCTCGGCGAGCTCGGGATGAGCGCGTCCCGAGAACAGCATCAGATTCTTGTGGTTATCGGTAGAGAACGCGGTCACGGACGTTCGCCATCCTTTTGCTCGTCGGGATCCTCATCGGCCGCGATGGCCTTTGCGGCCGCATCGGCGGCAGCGGTGCCGGGCCGGTTGCGCTGCACCCAGCCCTCGATATTGCGCTGCGCTCCGCCGGACACCGCGAGAGCCCCCGGTGGAACATTTCTACGCAGCACAGTACCCGCTGCGGAATATGCCCCGTCACCCACGGTGAGCGGGGCGACGAACATGGTGTCGCTGCCCGTGCGCACATGGGAGCCGACCACGGTGTGGTGTTTGTTGACCCCGTCGTAGTTGACGAAAACGCTCGACGCGCCAATATTGCTGTGCTCGCCGATGGTCGCGTCGCCGACGTAGGTCAGGTGCGGGACCTTGGAGTGCGCGCCGATCGTGGCGTTCTTGGTCTCGACGAAAGCGCCGAGTTTGCCCGCGTCGCCGACCGAGGTGCCCGGGCGCAGGTAGGTGAACGGCCCGACCGTGGCGCCCGGTCCGATGCTCGACTTCTCGCCGTGCGTGCGCACGACCTTCGCGCCCGCGCCGACCACCACGTCGGTGAGCGTGGAGTCCGGTCCGATCTCGGCGTCCTCGCCGATGCTGGTGTCGCCCAACAGCTGTACGCCCGGGCGGATGACGGCGTCGCGCCCGATGGTCACGCTGCCGTCGATCCAGGTCGTCGCCGGATCGATGATGGTGACCCCGGCGCGCATGTGCCGTTCCACGATGTAGCGGTTGAGCGTGGCGGCCGCGCCGGCCAGCTGCACCCGGTCGTTGACGCCGGTTACCTTGGCGGAGTCCAGAAGTCGGGCGCCGTGCACCGGATGGCCCGCCTCGCGCGCGAGCTTGAGCACGTCGGTCAGGTACAGCTCGTAGCGCGCGTTGGCGGTGTCGATGCGGGTGATCATCACCCGCAGCACCGCCGCGTCGAAGACGTAGACGCCGGAATTGACCTCGGTGATGGCGGCCTGTTCCGGGGTGGCGTCGGCGTGCTCGACGATCTCCAGCAGCTGGCCGTCGGCGTTGCGCACGATGCGGCCGTAGCCGTTCGGGTCCTCGGGCGCGAAGGTCAGCACCGTGACCGCCGAACCCTCGGAGTAGCTGCGGTGCTCGTCGAGCAGCGCGTGCAGGGTGTGCCCGTCGAGCAGCGGCACGTCGGCGTAGGTGACCAGCACGTCGCCGGTGAAGTCGTCGGGCAGGGCCGTCAGTGCGCACTGCACCGCGTGCCCGGTGCCGCGCTGTTCTTCCTGTACCGCCAGAACGATCTGGCGGCCGAGCTCCGCTCCCACCTTGCCCACCGCGTCGCCGACCTGTTCGCGGTCGTGGCCGATCACGGTGATGAGGTACGTCGGGTCGATCTCGTTCGCCGCATGCAGCGCGTGCGCGAGCATGCTGCGGCCGGCCATCGGGTGCAACACCTTGGGGGTCTTGGACCGCATTCGGGTTCCGGCTCCGGCGGCGAGAACGACGACGGCGGTCTGCTGTGGCATGGATCTCCCTCGGCTGCGCGTCATCGTGCTGAGTGCTTGTTTTGCGCTGGGCCACAGTTGTGCTGCGTCAGCGATGTGCGGGGCCAACCATAATGACCCCGTTCGCGAGCTCCGCCGCCAGGACTCGAACCTGAACTAACTGAACCAAAATCAGTGGTGCTGCCATTACACTACGGCGGATTGCACACCGGCGGACCGTACGGTACGCCGCTCTGCGTTTGTTAGTGGCATGCGCGTGTAGATACTCGCACATGGGACCGCCTAGTCGAAACTTTTCCCGGCTCCGCCTGTCCGAAACTCGGGCGGACCCGCTCCGACGGCGGTTCCGGCGGTCGGTGCGGGTGGCGCGCCGAGTGGTGCACCGCTGTTCCGGGGGCTCGGCGTCGCGAGTCGCCGTCGAGCTGCCCCGGGTGCGTGAGATCGGTTGCCCCGGCACGGGATGCGGGGCGACGGGGTGGGTTCGGCGGCCTTGCGAGCAGGCTCGATGAGGGCGGTCTGGGACAGTGCCGGGTTCATCTGAAAGAGTTGTCCGAGGTTCGTACGGCATACAGGGAGGCGGAGACGATGGCTTCGGGTGAGGCGAGCCGGGTGTCGCGTCCACGCATGACCGGGACACAGCGACGGCAGCAGCTGATCGAGATCGGGCGGGCGTTGTTCGCCGAGCGGGGGTACGACGCGGCCTCGATCGAGGAGATCGCGCAGCGGGCGCAGGTCTCCAAACCCGTGGTGTACGAACACTTCGGGGGCAAGGAAGGGTTGTACGCGGTCGTCGTGGATCGCGAGATGTCCACGCTGCTCGATATGTTGACGGCGTCGCTCACCCAGAACCGTTCGCGGGTGCGTCTGGAACAGGTGGCGCTGGCGTTGCTCACCTATATGGAGGAGCGCACCGACGGCTTCCGTATCCTGATGCGTGATCAGCCCGCGTCGGCGGCGGAGGGTACGTACTCCTCGCTGCTGAACGAGGCAGTTAATCAGGTGGCGCACATACTCGCCGGGGATTTCGAGCGCCGGGGATTCGATACCAGTTTGGCGGTGCTCTACGCGCAAGCGCTGGTGGGCATGGTCGCGACCGCTGCGACCTGGTGGCTGGACGAGCGGCAACCGTCCAAGGAAGTGGTCGCCGCGCACCTGGTGAATCTGTGCTGGAACGGTCTCACGCATCTGGAAGCGAATCCTGAGCTGGCATCGGAATGGCCCAGCGGCACCGGTATATGAGACCTATCGGTCTGAGAAGGTCCGCCGAATAGGGGCGGAACTGGACAGTTAACCAGTGAATTGCGAAGGAGGACGGGTCGAATGCTCGAATCGACTGGCATACGGCAGCCGGGTGGTACGGTTCACCCATCCTTCGAGTGCTGTTCGAACTGTGATGTCGGTCAACTTCGGGATGTCGGTCTACTTCAGGATGGCTGGTTTGATGACAGGCGGATCTGATGGCTAGGCAAGCGCGTGCGGAGATCACTCGCGATTCCGTGCTCGCTGGCGCTGCCGATGTCTTTTTGCGGCTGGGCTATGCGAACGCGAGTCTGTCGGAGATCATCGCCCAGTCCAATGTGACCAAGGGCGCCTTGTACTTTCACTTCGGCTCGAAGGAAGAGCTAGCTCGCGCGGTTGTCGATCAGGGCAACGAGCGCCTCGTCAGCGCGTGCCAGGGATTCTTCGATCCCAGAGTGCCCGCACTCGAGGCGTGCATCGGAATCACCTACGTGGTCGCGGATCTGACCATGAACGATCCGATGGTCGGCGCCATGCTCAAGCTGACGCACCAGATCGGCGACTACCGCGGCGCGACGGGCGACAACATCGCCAAGACGTGGGGCGAGACCCATCGCCTGCTCGCCGAGCGCGCCATCGCCCAGGGGGATCTCGAACCCGAGCTCGACCCGGAGACCATCGGCCTGCTGCTGCAGGAGATGACCACCGGCGTGCACATCGTCGCGGTCAGCACCGAGTCCATCGACCAGATGGCCACGCGGATGGAACGCGCCTGGTACTTCCTGCTGCCCTCGATCGTCCCGGACGAGAAGGTCGCCTACTTCCGCGAGTTCGCGGCCCGGCGCCTGCGCCGCTACGTCGTCTGAGGGGTTTGCCCGGGGCACGTCCGGTGGCGAGGATCGGCGGGTGGATGGGGCTTGGGGTGGGGCTTATAGACTCGTCTGGCCTTCCCCTTACCCGCTGATCCGCGTCAGGAGTCTGCCTCATGTCGACCCATCGTCCACCACTGGCGGGACTGGCCGCGGTGGCCGGTGGCGACACCGCGTTGCAGCAGGTCAAGAAGCTGATCGGGCGGGATTCGGCGATGCTGGTCGCGCCCTCGGCGGTGCGGCCGTTCGTCGCGGCCACCATCGCGGGGGAGCGCCCGCTGGTGGTCGTGACCGCCACCGGGCGCGAGGCCGACGACCTGACCGGCGAGCTCACCGAGATGCTCGGCGACAGCGTCGCGCTGTTCCCCTCCTGGGAGACCCTGCCGCACGAGCGGCTGTCCCCGGGCGCCGACACCGTGGGCCGTCGCCTGCAGGTGCTGCGCCGGCTCGCCCACCCCGAGGATCCCGGGCACGACGAGCCGCTGCGCGTGGTGGTGACCACCGTGCGCTCGCTCATGCAGCCCATGGCGCGCGGGCTCGGGCAGATCGACCCCATCACCCTGCGCGTCGGCGCGGAAGCGGACTTCGATCAATTGCTCACGCGGCTGGTGGAATTCGCCTACGAACGCGTCGACATGGTCGGCAAGCGCGGTGAGTTCGCGGTGCGCGGCGGCATTCTCGATCTCTTCCCGCCCACCGCGGATCATCCGGTGCGCGTGGAGTTCTGGGGCGACGAGGTCAGCGAGCTGCGCGCCTTCTCGGTCTCGGATCAGCGCTCGCTGCACGAGGTTCCGATCGAACTCGTGGTCGCCCAGCCCTGCCGCGAACTGCTGCTCACCGAGGAACTGCGGCTGCGCGCGGCGGAGGTGGCCGCCGAGAACCCGGCGGACGCCGCCCTGCTGGAGATGCTCGAGAAGCTCGCCCAGGGCATCGCCGTGGACGGCATGGAAGCGCTGTTGCCGGTGCTGCAGCCGGGCGAGCTGGAACTGCTCACCGACGCCCTGCCCGCCGATACCCATGTGCTGCTGTGTGATCCGGAGAAGGTGCGCACCCGCGCCGCCGATCTGGTGCGCACCGGCCAGGAGTTCCTGGAGGCGTCCTGGACCGCGGCCTCCTTCGGTGGCGCCGCCCCGCTGGGCGCGCACGGACTGGACCTGGCCGCTTCGGGCTACCGGGATCTGGACGAGGTGCACGCCAATGCCGAACGGCGGCAACTGCCCTGGTGGACGCTGAGCCCGCTGATCGCCGACGATCCGCGGGAGATCGTGCTGCCGGTGCAGCCCGCGCCGGCGGCGCGCGGCTCCGAGGAACTGATCGCCACCGTCTTCGCCTCGCTGCGCGCGCACGTGCTGACCGGCGGCCGCGCGGTCATCGTGGTCGCGGGACACGGTACGGCGCAACGCATTCTGGAACGACTGGCCGACGCCGAGGTACCCGCCGCCGCCCTGGAGGCGGGCGCGGAACCGGTGCGCGGGCTGGTCGGGGTGCTGTGCGGCTCGCTGCACGACGGCATCGTTTTCGACGATGCCGGTCTGGTGGTCATCGCCGAATCGGATCTGAGCGGCAATCGCGTCACCGCCGCGGGCGACGGCAAGAAGCTGCCCGCCCGCCGCCGCAACCAGGTCGATCCGCTGGCGCTGAGCGCCGGCGACATGGTGGTCCACGATCAGCACGGCATCGGCCGCTTCGTGGAGATGATCGAGCGCACCATCGGCGGCGCGCGCCGGGAATACCTGGTCATCGAGTACGCGCCCGGCAAGCGCGGCCAGCCGGGCGACCGCCTGTTCGTGCCCATGGACTCCCTCGATCAGCTCTCCCGCTACGTCGGCGGCGAGCTGCCGAGCCTGTCCAAACTGGGTGGTTCGGACTGGCAGAACACCAAACGCAAGGCGCGCAAGGCCGTTCGCGAGATCGCGACCGAGCTGGTGCAGCTCTACGCCGCCCGCCAGGCCGCGCCGGGTCATGCCTTCGGACCGGACACCCCGTGGCAGGTCGAGATGGAGGACGCCTTCGCCTTCACCGAGACCATCGATCAGCTCACCGCCATCGCCGAGGTGAAATCCGATATGGAGAAGGCGGTCCCGATGGACCGCGTCATCTGCGGTGACGTCGGATACGGCAAGACCGAGATCGCGGTGCGCGCGGCGTTCAAGGCGGTGCAGGACGGCAAGCAGGTCGCGGTGCTGGTGCCGACGACGCTGCTGGCGCAACAGCACCTGCAGACCTTCACCGAGCGTCTCACCGGCTTCCCGGTCACCGTGAAGGGCCTGTCGCGCTTCACCGACCCGGCCGAATCCCGGGCGATCATGGAGGGCATGACCACCGGCGAGGTCGACATCGTCATCGGCACGCACCGGCTGCTGCAGACCGGTGTGCGCTGGAAAGACCTGGGCCTGACCATCATCGACGAGGAACAGCGCTTCGGCGTCGAGCACAAGGAGCACATCAAGGCGCTGCGCACGCACGTGGACATGCTCACCATGTCCGCGACGCCGATCCCGCGCACCCTGGAGATGAGCCTGGCGGGCATCCGCGAGATGTCCACCATCCTCACCCCGCCGGAGGAGCGGCACCCGGTGCTCACCTATGTCGGCGCGTACAACGACAAGCAGGTCGCCGCCGCCATCCGGCGCGAGCTGCTGCGCGACGGCCAGGTCTTCTACGTGCACAATCGGGTGTCCTCGATCGACAAGGCCGCCAAGCGGATTCGGGATCTGGTGCCCGAGGCACGGGTGGTTGTCGCGCACGGCCAGATGAACGAGGACATGTTGGAGAAGACCGTGCAGGGCTTCTGGGAGCGCGAGTACGACGTCCTGGTCTCCACCACGATCATCGAGACCGGCCTGGACATCTCCAACGCCAACACCCTGATCGTGGAACGCGCCGACGCCCTGGGTCTTTCGCAGCTGCACCAGCTGCGAGGCCGTGTCGGCCGCAGTCGCGAGCGCGGCTACGCCTACTTCCTGTACCCGCCGGAGAAGCCGCTCACCGAGACCGCCTACGACCGCCTCGCCACCATTTCGCAGAACTCGGATCTGGGCGCGGGCATGGCGGTCGCCATGAAGGACCTCGAGATTCGCGGTGCGGGCAACGTGCTCGGCGCGGAGCAGTCCGGGCACGTGGCCGGGGTCGGCTTCGACCTCTACGTGCGCCTGGTGGGCGAGGCGGTGGAGGCGTACCGCGCCGCCGCCGACGGCAGGCCCATCACCGTGGACGAGGAAGCCAAGGAGGTGCGCATCGACCTGCCGGTGGACGCGCACATCCCGCCGGACTACATCGCCTCGGATCGCCTGCGCCTGGAGGGCTACCGCAAACTCGCGGCCGCGCAGGATGATTCGGCCCTGGACGCGGTGGTCGAGGAACTCGTCGATCGCTACGGCCCGCTGCCGGTGGAGGTCGGGCGCCTGGTCTCGGTCGCCAAACTGCGGCTGCTGGCGCGTGAGTACAACATCGCCGAGATCGGCGTCACCGGAACGACTCTCAAGGTCTCGCCGCTGCACCTGCCCGATTCCAAGCAGTTGCGGCTCAAGCGGCTGTACCCGAACGCGACCTACCGCCCCACCACCGGCATCGTGCAGTTGCCGCTGCCCCGGGTCGAGGACAGCGTCGGCGCGTCCCGGGTCCGCGACGTGCAGGTGCTGCAGTTCGTCGCGGATCTGCTGCTGGCACTGGACGGTAAGGCCCCGGGCGCGGTCGACGTGCGCAGCACGCCCGCGGCGGCCGCCACGCGATGAACGCACCCGAAACCGATGCGGCCCGCATGACGCACGCGCTGGCCGAGGCCGTCGAGGTGATGGATCGGCTGTGGAACTTCGGCGGCTGGGAGGTGACCCAGACCCACGATTCGCTGCGTCCCTATCTGCTCGAGGAGACCTACGAACTGCTGGACGCGATCCAGGACGCCGACGCCGCGACGATTCGCGAGGAACTCGGCGACCTGCTGCTGCAGGTCCTGTTCCACTCCCGGATAGCCGAAGCCGCGGGCGAATTCACCGTCGCCGAGGTGGCGGCGGCCCTGGTCGCGAAACTGACGAACCGCAGCCCCCACTTGGCCGCCGGCGACATCGATCCCGGCGCGAGCAGGGCCGAGAAGATCGCCGCCCAGGAATCGGCCTGGGAGGAGCGCAAGACCGCCGAGAAGTCCCGGCGCTCCTGCCTCGACGGCATCGCCATGGCCCAGCCCGCCCTGGCCCTGGCCGAGAAGGTGCGCTCCCGCAGCGCCCGGGCCGGCCTGCCCGACGCCCTGGTCCCGCCGGACCTGCGCAGCATCGAGCTGGGCGGCCCCGACAGCGCCGAGGAGCGCCTGCGCAAATCCACCCGCGCCTTCGCCGCCCGCATCCGCGCCGCCGAGGACGCCGCCGAATCGGCCCGCGGCCAACGTCTCCCACTCGATGCCGAGGCGTGGCTGCGCTACTGGCCCGCGGTCTGAAATGGGCGCTTGTCCGGTTGTGTCGATGCGCGGGGCCGCCGTGACGCCGGGCGATTCGTCCACTCCGACCGCTATGCTTGCGCTGATCAGGGTTCAGAGGAGGACCAATGCGGGGGCGTAGTGTCGCCATAGGCCTGACGGTGTTGTTCGCGGTCACCGGGTGCAGCAATGTCGTGAGCGGGACACCCGCACCGGATCCGGTGGTGGTGAAGATGCCGAAGCTGACGCCGGACAAGATTCCGGACGTGATGCTCTCGACCGACGAGGTGGGCAAGATCGTCGCGGCCACCAATCTGACGCAGAAGTTCGAGAACACCGTGCCGACGGTCCCGAACTTCACGTACCAGCCGTCCGAGTGCGCCTCGATGCTCTACACGGCCAACTCCGATACCTACGGCGACAAGTGGACCGGGTTCCGGCTGCGGTCGCTGCAGGAGCCCGGCGACAGCTACCAGCACGCCATCTACGAAACCGTGACCACCTTCAAGAACTTCATGGTCGCCGAGCAGATGGTCACCCAGTACCGGGATGTGCTGGCCGAGTGCAAGGGCCGGCAGGTCACCAGCACGCCCAAGGACGGCAAGGACAAGCCGAGCACCCTGAAGGTCACCGAGGTCGAGCACAGCAGCGATCCGTCGGCGTTCTCGGTGGACTGGACGCTGTCCTCGAGCGGCAGCGACTGGGTCTGCTCGGACACCATGCGCACCCAGGGCAACGCCCTGATCGAGGTGTCGAGCTGCTCCTACGCCGACGCCCGCACCTCGGCCGTCATCGCCGACCGCATCGCCACCAAGATCCGCCAGCTGAACTGACGGCCGAATCGCCCGCGGCGCGAACGGGTTCGCCCGCGGCGCGAATGAAACCGCCTGCGGCACAAACGAAAGCGCTGCCCGGCCGGATGACGTCCGGCCGAGCAGCGCTCGTCATCGCGCGGCGATGATCAGACGTTGACCCCGTAGTCGCGGGCGATGCCCCCGAGCCCCGACGCGTAGCCCTGGCCGATGGCCCGGAACTTCCACTCGGGTCCGTGCCGGTAGAGCTCACCGAAGACCATGGCGGTCTCGGTGGACGCGTCCTCGGTCAGATCGAAGCGGGCCAGCTCGGCGCCGTTCGCCGCGTCGACGACGCGAATGTAGGCGTTGCGCACCTGGCCGAACGACTGCCGCCGATTGTCGGCGTCGTGAATCGATACCGGGAAAAAGATATTGGTGATCGTCGGCGGCGTACCGGCCAGATCGACATTGATCACCTCGTCGTCCCCGTCGCCGGCGCCGGTGAGGTTGTCACCGGTGTGCTCGACACTGCCCTCGGGCGAACGCAGGTTGTTGTAGAACACGAAATGCGCGTCCGACAGCACGCGCATATTCGAGCCACAGATCAGCGCGCTCGCATCCAGGTCGTAGTCCGCACCCGTGGTGGTGCGCACATCCCAGCCGAGGCAAACCGAGACCTTGGTCAAGTTCGGGGCCTGCTTGGACAGCGAAACATTTCCGCCCTTGGCCAAACTGACGCTCACATCTATCCTTCCCCGCGGTGCCTTCACACCGCATCCCTCCTGATTATGGTCGAAAGAAAGACCCATTGTGCGCGTTCAATTCGGCAGCGCACCCCGGCCAGGAGTTCAGCGCCGGAAATGTCCGAATTTAGGCACACAATGGGCCCGTCTCGCGACCTCAGTTACGCTCTGTCGCCATCGCTTTCAGCGTCGCGACGCGGCGCTCCAGATAGCGCAACTCGGTGGGATCGAGCACCGTGCGCTGGATGCCGGAGGCCACCGTGAAGGCGGACTGGCGATGATCATCGATGGTGTCCACGTCGATGGCGATCGCCACGTAGTCCTCGGCTCCGGGCAGCGGATCGGCGACCACGCTCGCTCGTCCGCTCGCGCACAGCGCCACGTTGCCGCCGCCGAGGATCAGCAGCGCCACCGCCGGCCGCGCGCGCAGGCGGGCCAGTGACCCGCGATCGGACTTGAGACTGAGCAGGATTCGTCTGTCCCCCGCGCGCACCGGCCAGGAGACCGGAATAGCGTGCGGGGCGGGATCCGTTGTGACCAGAACCGCAATGGTGTCGAGTGGCCAGTCGGGAAGGGTGTCGAGTTGGGGATGTTCCGCAGGAACCTCTACTGTAGAGGGCTCCTGACGCTCCCGCGCTTCGGCTACCATAGCGTCACCTCACGATCGGGTACCAACACAGCGGGCTGGACTGTGTTGCCATGAAGTGTATGCCGTTGCCGCAGTGGCGCGCTGGGGTCCGAGTCGCGTGCCCGGCCCCGGGCCGTTATCCCAAATGTCGGTTACAGCTGTGAAAACACCTTCGGACCTGCGCGGTAATGGATTGACGCGGGACCCCGATCGGTTGCATCATTCGTTACAGTTCCTCGTCCGTTCGAGGTCCCGCGAGTAACCGGCCGATGACCGCCCGGTGAAGCCCGTCCGCCCCTGTCCGGCGTCGACGAACGCACCCTGTTTTCCACCCCGTGACGCCCCAGGCGTCCGCCCCAGAGTGAGGTGACTGCGAATGATCTTCCGGCCGTACCTGCGACGACCGTGGATATCACCGCGCACCGCTCTGCCCGCTCCGTTCTTCTGACTCCGCCGGGGGTTTCGTGGCTCGCGCCGACACCGCATTGCGCCGGGTCGGCGCCGGGTCGCGCGGGGTGTGGTGTCCACGACGTGAGGTGCAAGCGCGAGAGAGCGGAGATGGTGATGGTGGATATGGGTTCGGGTCAGCCGGACATGGTGGGGCGTGCGAGCGCCGCGAACGCGGCGGTCTCGGCGGCGGTGATCGACGACTTGCGCTACCTGCGCGGGGAGATGGCGCTGGCGGAAATGCCGTACCTGCTGGTGCGCGACGCCGCGCACCGGCTGGTGCTCGCCGTCGACAGCGCGCATCGCGCGGCGTTGCGGCGGGTGCTCGGGGCGGCCATGGTGGCCGGATTCACCTGTAACGAGAAGCAGCACAACGTGTTCAAACTCGGCCGCGATCTGGACCCGGCCCATCACGTCGAGATCGAGGTGTGGGAATACCACGGCGACACCGTGGAGTGCCCGCGCCCGAACGCGCTGACGCGCGCGGTGTTCGACCTCGCGGACGTCGAGGTGTCCACCGTCCTGCTGTACGACGCGAGCTGGCCCACGCTGACCGGCATGTTCACCCCGCATCCCACGGACGTGGGCTTCGACATCGACATCGTGTACTCCTGGGTCGACGGCTCCGACCCCGAATTCCGTGCTCGCCGTGCGGGAATGATGGCGCAGGTGGTCGTGGGCGAGGGCGACGAGACCGACGCCCGCATCCGCCAGATCGACGAACTGCGCTACGCGCTGCGCTCGGTGCACAAGAACGCGCCCTGGATCCGGCGCATCTTCATCGCCACCGATTCCCGGGTGCCGGACTGGCTCGCGGACGATCCGCAGGTCACCATCGTGCGCGCCATCGACCACTTCCCCGACGTGAGCGGTCTGCCGATCTTCAATTCCCATGCGGTGGAATCGCAGTTGCAGCACATCGACGGGCTGTCCGAGCACTTCCTGTACTCCAACGACGACATGTTCTTCGCCCGGCCGGTGCGACCGTCCATGTTCTTCACCCCGGCCGGCATCAGCCGCTACATCGAGGCGGGCACCCGCATCGGCCCCGGTGCGAACAACGAGCGCCGCAGCGGTTTCGAGAACGCGGCCCGGATGAACCGGCAACTGCTGACCCGGCACTTCGGCAACGTCATCACCCGGCACCTGGAGCACACCCCGGTCCCGTTGCGGCGCAGCGTGTTGCACGAGATGGAGCGGGTGTTCCCGGAGGACTTCGCGCGCACCCGGGCCAGCCGCTTCCGCGCGGCCACCGACATCTCGGTGACCAACTCGCTCTATCACTACTACGCGCTGCTCACCGGGCGCGCGGTGCCGCAGGAGTCGGGCAAGATGCGCTACGTGGACACCACGTCGTACACCGGCCTGGCCCTGCTCGAGGGGCTGGAGCGCCGGCGCAACGTGGACTTCTTCTGCCTCAACGACGGCAGCTTCCCCGAGGTGCCCGAGGCCGAGCGGGTGCGCGCGGTCTCGCAGTTCCTGGAGACGTACTTCCCCGAGCCCGCGCCCTGGGAGAAGCCCGACACCACGAGCGTGATCGCCTTCGAATCCGGGGCAGCCTGAAAGACATTCGCGGCGGCCCCGCCCGAAATTGGTGGGGCCGAACGCATCCGGTCGATCGGGAAGCAGGGTCCGGCGGATCGGGCCGTATGCGTCCCGCCGGTGGGCCGAATCCAGCCGTCGCACGATGGATTCGGCCGCGCCGCGGTCAGAGCACCGATTCCCCGTCGGATTCGGTGGCACTGTCCCGCCGCCGCATGACGTGCGGAATGCGCGCCGCCGGCGGAATCACGATGCCCGCCTCGGCCAGTCGGTCGGCGGCCTGCTCGGGTGTCGCGGGCTCGCCGACCGTGGCTCCGGCCCCGATCGGCACCACCGAATGCACCACGGTGTCCGGGTACACGTGCACGTAGTTGAACGCCTGCGCCCCGTCTCGCCCGCGCAGACCGCCGGTTTGCACCGACAGATCCTGGCTGTAGCAGGTCGCCGACGCCACCGAGACCGGAATCCCGGCGAACGAGGCGCTGGTCGAGAAGTGCAGGTGCCCGGCCAGAATCGCGCGCACGTCGGTGCCGTCCAGGACGTCGGCGAGTCGGCGCTGGTCGCGCAGCTCCACCGTGACCGCCAGATCGATCACACAGGGGATGGGCGGGTGATGCATGGCCAGGATGGTGCCGAACGGGGCCGGTTCGGCCAATACCTCGCGCAGCCAATCCAATTGGGCGATGGTGATTTCGCCGTAGTGGTGCCCGGGCACCGAGGTGTCCAGGGCGATGACGCGCAGCCCGTCGAACATGTGCACGCTGTCCAGCGGTGCGTCCGAGGCCTTTTCGCCGAGCAACTGCTCACGCAGTGTCGCGCGGTGATCGTGGTTGCCCGCCACCCAGACGACGGGGGCCCCGATGCGCCGGGCGACCGGCTCGACCGCCTCGCGCAGGCGCAGGTAGGCCCCGGGCTCGCCGCGATCGGTGAGGTCGCCGGTGAAGACGATGGCGGTGGGCGTGATGCGACTCGCCTCGGCCTGGGCCAGGAGCGCGCGGAGCCGGGCTTCGGCGTCGACGGCGCCGTACAGGTCACCGTCGGCGATCAGATGGGTGTCGCTGATGTGGAACAGAACATGGTCTGCCCTCGGGTATTCGGCGACTCTCGAGATGTACACGGACATCCTCCCCGGCAGTGTGGGTGCCTCGGCTTGCCGTTTCCGTCCGTCAGAATAGCGAAGCCTTTTCTTTCAGCGTGCCTGCGTCCAGTGACGGCACGCTTGCGAGAAGGTGAGATTTGGATGTCGGCTCAAAGCCCGAGGCTACCCGCCAGCACGCGCGGAGTCTGCTGCTCACGTGCGTGCAGCAGAGCGAAGTAGCGGCGCAGCATCAGCACAGCGGTGGTGGCGAGCCCCGCGGTCAGCCCCCACCAGACCCCCGCCGCGCCCAGACCCGCCGGGAAGGCGAGCAGCAGCGCCGTGGGCAATCCCACACCCCAGTAGCCGACGAGCGAGAGCCGGAACCCCGCCGTGGTGTCCTTCAGCCCGCGCAGCAGTCCGACCGCCACGTTCTGCGCCGCGTCGAACAGCTGCAGCACGATGGCGATGAGCAACAGCCCGTGCGCCACGGCGACGGTGGTCGCGTCGGTGTCGTCCAGGAAGGGCAGCAGCACCAGATTCGGCGCGGCGACATAGGCCACGCCGGTGACGGCGGCGACCACCGCGACGTAGCGCAGCGCCAGCCAGGCCACCGCGCGCGCGTGCGGATACTCCTCGCGCGCAACGGCCTTGCTGACCAGGATGGACGCGCCGTGCGAGAGTCCGATCGCGACCTGGAACACGATGTAGACGACCTGGTAGACCACGTTGTGCGCGGCCAGCGCCGCCGCGCCGAGACTGCCCATGACCAGCGCGAGCACCGAGAACATCCCGGCCTCGGAACCGTAGGTCAGCGCGATGGGCGTGCCCAGGCGCAGTTCGGCGCGGACCGTGGCCCAGTGCACCGGCCACATGCGCAGCGGCAGTGTCGCCCCGAGCGCGGCGTCCCGGCGCACCATGGCCCAGAAGACACCGAAGGTGATCAGGAAGACCAGCGAGGTGGCCACGCCGATGCCGGTGAGCCCGAGTTCGGGCAGCAGATACCAGCCGTGCATGAAGGCAAGGGCCAGTACGACATTGAGCGCCACCGAGCCGAGCGTGACCAGCAGCAGTGCCTGCGGGCGCTGCATGCCGACGGTGTACTGCCGCAGCACCTGGAACCACAGGCAGGGCAGCAACCCGGGGGCCAGCGCGACCATCATGGGCCGTGCCTCGGCCAGCACCGCGGCGTCCTGGCCCAGCCAGCGCAGGGACCAGCCGAGGCCGATCAGCAGCACGCCGCCCAGCAAACCCGCGAGCGTGGCGATGAAGAAGCTCGAGCGAACCACCTCGCGCACTTCGACATCGGGCTTGCGGCCGCGCTTCTCGGCCCGGCTGACCACGGTCGCCACCTGATTGCCGGTGCCGGTGATCAGCCCGACGCACATGGTGCGAATCTGGTTGAACAGCACCAGCGCCAGCCCGCCCGCGGCCACCTGCCGCACCCCGAGCGAGCCCATCAGGGCGATGTTCGTGGTCGAGACCGCGACCTGGGCGAGCTGGGTGAGCGCGATGGGCATCGCCAGCGCGGTCAGCTGCCGCCCGTCGGATTGCCTGGCGACGTACATCATTCGGCGAGCGCCCGGTCCGGTCGCGGTGCGGCGGCGGACTCCGGGCCGGCCGGGGGCACCAGGATGGTGTGGGTGTCGTGCGGATCGCGCGTGCCGCGCAGGTCCGCCAGCAGGTCCGCGAGCACGGCGGCCCGGTCGGCCAGCTGCTTGCGATGCTTGTCCAAAGCGCGCAGCACCGCGTCCTCGTCGCCCTGGGCCAGGATCTCGCCGATGCGGTGGGCGGGCATGTCCGCCAGTTCGAGCAGCCGGATCAATTTCGCCTGCGGCAGTTGCTCGTCCACGTAGTCGCGCAGCTCGGACCCGCTCAGGCCGTTCTCGAGCGCGAAGGTGTCCGGCAGGGCGAAGTGCAGATCGCGCAGCACCTCGATCTCGCGGGGATCGGGGCGGCCGGGTGGTGTGCAGGCGCGCAGCACGGCCAGGACGGCGGCCTCGCGTTCGCGGTCCAGCAGATCGCGGTCGCTCATCCACTCGTCGTCGAACACGGTGTCGAGGTACTTCTCGCCGTCGTCGTTGATGACCACGACCACGACCGAATGGTCCGGGTAGGTGTTCAGCCGGGTCAGGGCGGTGTAGACCGAGCTGCCCGAGGAGCCGCCGATCATCAGCCCGAGTTCGGCGGCCAGCACGCGGGTGGTGGCGAAGGCGTCCGCGTCGGAGACCTTGACGCGGTCCTGCGCGTCGATCAGATGCAGATCCTCGTCCACGTGCAGGCCCGGATCGGCGCCCAGCGGCGTGCCGGTCCCGGACTGCCAGTAGTCGTGCGCGGGACCGCCGAAGGCGATCGAGCCCTCGGGCTCCACCCCGACCAGGCGTGGGGTGCGCCCGAGTTCGCGCAAGCCGCGCGCGGTGCCGAACAATGCGCCGCCGGTGCCGACGGCCGCGATCAGCACGTCGATTTTGCCGAGATCCGCGGCCAGTTCCGCCGCGAGCGCGTAATAGCCGATCGCGTTCGCCGAGTTGTGATGCTGCGCGGGGAAGTAGGCCGTCGGTCCTTGTTCGGCCGCCAATTTCTCGGCCAATTCCTCGCGGGCATTGGTGGACAGGCCCTCGTCGTCGCCATCGCCGACGAATACCAGCTCGGTGCCCATCGATCGCATTGCGTTCAGCTTGGACTTACAGGCGTGGTGATCGACGACGGCGGTGAACCGATATCCGCGCTCGCGCGCGACCACGGCCAGACCCAGTCCGGTATTGCCGGAGGTCGACTCGATGATGTGCCCGCCGGGCCGGAGCAGTTCGCGGCGTTCGGCCTCGAGGATCATGGCGCGGGCCATGCGAATCTTGGCCGCGCCGGTCGGGTTCATGGTCTCCAGCTTGAGAAAGACCCGGGATCCGGTCTCGGTGCTGACGGCGAGCTCGAACAGGGGTGTCTGCCCGATCAGCTCGGACACGCGCCTGACGATTACCGGCATTTAGGGATTCTCCTCGGCAAAGTTCTTCGAACGTGGGTTATGTGGGCGAGCCGACGCGCGGGCGGTCCATTGGAGATAGCCCCGGTCCGGCGGCAATAACGGGCGATGTCGGATTTTTTCGTCACGCCCGTGGAGCGCGGAGGTTCATGTCGTGCATTCGCGAAGCATGCAAAACGATAGTGCAGTCGCGGGGCGGCTGCCAGTGCTCCGTACGAGTGGCGATGCCGGAATGGGGCTAATTGTCAGCATTCGCCGGATTTACCGTCCAGCCGCCAGCGCAATTCGCCGTTCGCGGAGATCGCCGCGTCGTTCGCGGTGTGCAGTACCACCTTCGGCGGAACGGGCAGTTCGTGAAAGGCCGACTCATTGCTGTCCATCTGGTATCCGGCGGTATTCGGGTAGACGAGCAGGTCGCCGATTTCGGCGGGCCGGGGCAGCGGGATGCGCCGCCGGCTCAGCATGTCGTCCTCCAGGCACGAGGCACCGCCCACGCAGGTGGGGCTGAGCGCACCCGGGCGCGCCGGCCACAGCACCGGATCCGGCAGGTATTCGCTCTCGAACCATTGTTCGGACAGACTCAGGCTGGTGCCGTCCACGGTCAGGATGGCGTACCGATGCCCGTGCGCGGTCCGGGATTTCACACCCTGCACCCGGAAGACCGAACTGCCCGCCCGATCCAGCAGGGCGCGCCCGGGCTCGATGGCCAGGCGGATCCCGGCCGCGCGCAGGTGATCGGCCAGCCGCCGGTGCTCCAGGATGGCCGCGAGCATGGCCGGACCCGGTACGGGGCAGTGATAGGGGTAGTAGCTCTCGGGCGCTCGATCCCCGTGGAACCAGCGCGGATTCACCCCGTCGAGAAAGGTGCGCCAGGTGTCGGCCGCGACGTAGTTCACGCCGAAGCCGCCGCCGATGGAGATGGTGGTGACCGGATGGCCGAGCCCGCGCGCCTCGCGGCAGCGTTCGATCAGGGCCAGCGCCAATTCGGCGCGATCGGCCACCGCGTACCCGGTCAGGTGAAAACTGAAGCCCTCCAGGCGAATCGAGTCCTCGTCCGCGGCGGTCAGGGCCAGGTCGAGTTCGTCGCAGGTCAGGCCGAAGCGGCTGGTGCTGTTCGGCGGCAGCACCCGCAGCACGACGCGTGCGGGCCCGTCGCCGTTCGCCAGCGCCCCGAGCCTGGTTAATTCGTCCGGATCGTCGACCGCGACCAAGGCGCGATGGCGCACGGCCAGGCTCAGCAGGCGCGTGGACTTCGACGGTCCGGTGACCATGAGGTCGGTCCCGCGCACCCCACCGGAGAGCGCGGCGGTGAACTCCTGCGCGCTCGAAACATCCACGCCCGCACCGGCACGCGCGCACGCGCGGACCACCGCCGGGGACTTGTTGGCCTTCTTGCCGTAGTAGATGGCTCCCACCACGCCCTGGCCGGCGAACACGCGCTGGAATTCGCGGATATTGCGGACCACACGCTGGGGATACAGCAGATGGAACGGACCGCCGATCGCATCGGCCATGTCGCGCAGCAGGTTCGGGTCGGCGAGCACCCGCCGTTCCCAGTCGTCGCGGTGCGCGGGCATCGGCGTCGCGGTGATGGCGGACAACCCGCTCCGCCCGGTCGAGGCGGGCACGGTCTCGCTCTTCACGGTGTCGGTCAGCGCCGTCTCCGTTCCTCTGGCGCGCGGGCGCCGGTCAGTCCCACAGCGATACCTCGGTGCCGCGGCCCTCGGCGATGGCGCGGGTGGCCAGGGCGTGCGCGACCGCGATATCGGTCAGCACCAGGCCGCTGTTGTAGACGAAAACCCGTTCGTCGTCGGCGATCCGGGCGCTGGCGCGGCGGCTGAGAATATGGGGTAGCTCGGCGTCCACCCGGCGTAGCCGGCCGTCGGGACCGGCCATGTCGGTGCCGGTGAGCGCCATCTGCTCGGCGCTGGTGGCGACCACGCGGTCCGCCTCGTTGAGGGTGGAGGGCGCCAGGCCGTAGCCGACCAGCACCACCGTCGACCCCGGGGCCAGATCCCCGGCCTCGATCGCGACCCGGGTGCCCGGACCCGCGGTGGCCAGCACGATGTCGGCGGTGCGCGCGGCAGCGGCGGGGTCGGTCACCAGTTCCAGTTCGGCGTGCGGATTGTGCTGTCCCAGTTCCCGGTACACCGACTCGATGCCCTCGGGGTGGGTGCCGTAGAGCATGAGCCGGTTCAGATGCGGGTTGGCGGCCAGCAGATGCGGCAGCGCGTTGCGGCCCTGGGTGCCGGTGCCCACGAGCAGCACGCTGCGGGCGCCGGGGCGCGCGGCCTCGCGGGCGAGCAGCGCCGAGACCGCGGGCGTGCGCAGCGCGCCGACCCGCGCGCAGTCCATCATGGCGATGGGGATACCGGTGGCGTCGTCGTACAGGGTGATGGTCGTGTAGTACCGCTTGGTGCTGCGATCATGGTGCGGATCGAACTTGTACGAGGTCTTCATCGCGACCACTCGGCGGCGGCCGTCGCGGCCGAGCATCGCGTAGGCCACCGACCAGCCATCGGGGTGGGCGACGCTGAGTTTGCGCGGATTATCCGAATCACCGGATGCCAGAGCGAGATACGCGTCCTCGACGGCGCGCACCACCTCCGCCGGACTGATCGGAACATCTGCGAGGTCGCTGCGGCTGAGTACGCGCAGCGGGGTGGGTCGAGTAGTCAACTGCGGTTTCCTCGGATAGTGCGGAAGGGGGCCACCACCCGCTGGCCGTATCCGTTCTCGGTCGCTTCGGCCGCGGCGCGGCGGCGCTGGGGCAGCCGGATGTTGACTCGCTTGAGCCAGCGATCGGTGCCGTCGTAGCGGGGGGTGAACGGCACCCGTCCGTGCACCACGACATCATTGTCCACGAGCAACAGTTCCCCCGGGGTCAAAGCGGCGGTGATGCAGACCCTTTCGAGTTCCGTTGCCAAACGGTCATAGGCGGCCAGGAATTCGCCGTCCGCGCTGTCCAGCGGCGTGTAGGCCGGGTCGAAACGCAGGGTGAGCCCGCCCTCGTCGTCGCCGAGGGTGGCGACCGCCGGCGCGGGTTCGGTGTCGAAATCATCGCCGTAGGAGACATCGGGCAGAATGGGCAGCTCCCGCCGGCGCAGCCGTTCCCGTTGTGCCGCATCGAGTTCCACCCGGCGCACCGAGGAGACGGTGGTGCCGACCCGGTCCGGATTGCGCAGGCAGCCCAGCATGAGCAGATTGGCGCGCTGCGGGTGGAAGGCGTCCTCGGTGTGCGGGCTCAGCAGTGTGGTGCTGCTCGCGCCGGATTGCTCCTGTTCGTGGCCGGGGGTGGGCACGATGTTGTTCACCAGGCGTCCGCCCTGCTGGCCCTGCCAGCCGAAAGGCTCGCCCGCGCAACGCGCGAGCAGCAGCATGGTGACGTCGAGGGCGAACGAGGACGATGCCCGGTCCGGATCGCCCGCCCATTCGGCCGCCTGGCGCCAATCCACCGGCGTCGTACCGAGTTCGGTGTCGCACAGCGGTAGCTGCCCGATGACCGTGACGCCGGCCGCGGTGGCGGGCGCGCGCATGACCTGGTGCACGACCTCGGGCAATTCGGTGTAGCGGTCCTCGATGTGGCGTAACAGGGTCGCGTCCGACAGCGTGGTGGTTATCGCGGGGCTAGCGCCCAGTGTGACGGTGATCTCCTGCGCGAGCGCGCGTACCGATTGTCCGGCTTCCGCTGGCAGCTCGCGTCGTTCGAGTTCCGAAGGGTGAAGCGTCTGACGTTCGGAGAGAACGCTTTTCGCCAAGGGGGTGCCTTCCTGGCCTCGGAGTGAAGTGCGGTTTTTGGGTCCCGCAGGGAAGCTAGTGCGCCCCGGTAAATTTGGCAAGGCTTACCTAAGCGCGTGTCACAAAAATAGCTGAGAGGTATCAAAGAATAGCCGTGCCGGTCACCGGGGCGTATCGATCCGGCCGACACCTGCGCGCCCATGTTGACGTTCCTGGATGGCGCGCCGATCCATATGCATGATGGACAGGGTGCGTTTCACCAAGGCCGGTCTCGGCGCTGTCATGTCCCGTGCCGGCCTGTTGGGCACGGCGTCCGTTCTGGTGCTGCTGACCGGTTGCGGCTCAGTCGATCTCACTCCGATCCCGGATGGTACGCCGCCCGGCGCGGGCGCGCCGCTGCCCGTGATCGATCTGGATGCGCCGGGGCGCAGCGCAATTCAGTTGCGCGCGTGGGCCGATGACCAAGCCGGCAGCATGGGCATCCCCGCGGTCGCGCTGGAGGCGTACGGCTACGCGGCCGCCGTCATGGCGCGCTCGCGGCCCGACTGCGGAATCGGCTGGACCACCATCGCGGGCATCGCGAGCGTGGAGAGCAGACACGGCACCCACCGCGGCGCGAAGGTCGCCGACGACGGGAAGGTCACGCCCTCGATTCGCGGCATCGCGCTGGACGGCTCGCCCGGGGTGGCGCTCATCAGGGACAGCGACGGCGGCAAGCTCGACGGCGACACGGTCCACGACCGCGCCATGGGCCCGCTGCAGTTCATTCCCGAGACCTGGCAGCGCTACGGCGTCGACGCCAACGGCGACGGCGTAGCCGATCCGGACAACATCGACGACGCGGCCCTGACCGCGGCTCGCTACCTCTGCGTCAGCGGCGGCGACCTCACCGGCGCGCCCGGCTGGGAGAAGGCGCTGATGACCTACAACCAGTCCGCCGTCTATATGAAGACCGTCCGCGACCGCGCGGCCGCCTACAGCGTGGGACGCAAGGCATAACGGCGAGTCGCGCCGGACCGCAAGGCGAAACGGCGAGTCGCGCCTCCTGTGAATGGCGCAGCGGTGAGTCGAGATCGACGCGCCGGGTTCGCGGCCGTCTCGTTCTGGACTGAGTGGAGCGGGGGAGCGAAGCGGAGGAGCGGAGGGAGGGAAGAACGAGACTTCGGGGCCGCGAACCACGCCGGAGCGAAGCGGAGGCCAATGGCACAGAGGGCGAAATACACACTGCTAGGCTCGGGGCCTGCACGGGTTGTTCCGTGCGACCTGCCGAGTCAGTAGCCGAAGGAGTGTCGTTTCGTGGCCATCATCGAACAGGTCGGAGCCCGCGAGATCCTGGATTCGCGTGGTAACCCCACCGTCGAGGTCGAGATCGCTCTCGACGACGGCACCCTCACCCGCGCGGCCGTGCCGTCCGGCGCGTCCACCGGTGAACACGAGGCCGTCGAGCTGCGTGACGGTGGCGACCGCTACAACGGCAAGGGCGTGCGCAAGGCCGTCGAGGGCGTCCTCGACGAGATCGCGCCGGCCATCATCGGACTGGACGCCGTCGAGCAGCGCACCGTCGACCAGGCCCTGCTGGATCTGGACGGCACCCCGGACAAGTCACGTCTGGGCGCCAATGCCCTGCTGGGCGTTTCGCTCGCCGTGGCCCGCGCCGCGGCCGAATCCTCGGGCCTGGAGCTGTTCCGCTACATCGGCGGCCCGAACGCGCACGTGCTGCCCGTGCCCATGATGAACATCCTCAACGGTGGCGCGCACGCCGACACCGGCGTGGACGTGCAGGAATTCATGATCGCCCCGATCGGCGCGCCGACCTTCAAGGAAGCGCTGCGCTGGGGCACCGAGATCTACCACTCGCTCAAGTCGGTGCTCAAGTCCCAGGGGCTGTCCACCGGTCTCGGCGATGAGGGCGGCTTCGCCCCCGACGTCGCGGGCACCCGCGCCGCGCTGGACCTGATCTCCACCGCCATCGACAAGGCCGGCTACAAGCTGGGCACCGACGTGGCGCTCGCGCTCGACGTCGCCGCCACCGAGTTCTACACCGCCGGTTCGGGTTACAAGTTCGAAGGCGAGGTCCGCTCGGCCGCGCAGATGATCGAGTTCTACAGCGAGCTCATCACCCAGTACCCGATCGTCTCCATCGAGGATCCGCTGGACGAGGACGACTGGGACGGCTGGGTCGCGCTCACCGACCTCATCGGCGACAAGGTGCAGCTGGTCGGCGACGACCTGTTCGTCACCAACCCCGAGCGGCTCGAAGAGGGCATCGCCAAGGGCGCGGCCAACGCGCTGCTGGTCAAGGTCAACCAGATCGGCACCCTGACCGAGACCCTGGACGCGGTCGACCTCGCGCACCGCAACGGCTACAAGACGATGATGAGCCACCGGTCCGGCGAGACCGAGGACACCACCATCGCCGACCTGGCCGTCGCCGTGGGCTCGGGCCAGATCAAGACCGGCGCCCCGGCGCGCTCGGAGCGCGTGGCCAAGTACAACCAGCTGCTGCGCATCGAGGACGCGCTGGGCGACTCCGCGCGCTACGCGGGCGATGTCGCGTTCCCGCGTTTCGCGTTCGAAGGCTGAAAGTCCACGACAACCGCTGAGTTTCGAGGGGTGAGATGACGGAGCGACGGGCGCGGGGTACCAGTCCGGCAGGACGCGGTGACCGCCGCCCGTCGCGTACCGCCAAACCTCGGACCGGCGGCGCGGGCGCCAAGCGCACCCAGACCACGCGCAGCGGGTCGGGGGAGAGCAGGCGCGGTAGGACCACAGCGGCCAAGGCCGCGGTCGGCAGGCGCACCGCGCGGGCCAAGAACCAACGGCCCGAACGCAAGATCCTCGGCATGTCCACCGGCCGGGCGGTGCTGCTGGCCGCCGTGCTGTGCGGTCTCGCGCTCACCCTGGCCGTGCCGCTGCGCACCTACTTCACCCAGCGCACCGAGGCGGCCGAACTCGCCGCCCAGCGTGAGCAACTCGTCGACGACGTGGCGCGCCTGCGCGATCGTCGTGCCGAACAACAGGATCCGGCCTACATCAAGCGCGAGGCGAAGGACCGGCTGCGGCTGGTCATGCCCGGCGAGACGGCCTACATCGTGCAGGTGCCCGGCATGGAACAACCGGCCGTGCCCATCCAGCCCACCAAGACCAGGGAACCCGATCCCTGGTACACCGAGCTCTGGCGCAGCATTTCCGCGCCGCAGCCCGCAAGTTCAGCCGAGGAAGGACAACCCAGGTGACCGCATCCGAGAACAGCCGCCCCGGGGACGAAGCGCCCAGCGAGCGGGATCTCGAGATCGTCGCCAAACAGCTGGGCCGTGAGCCGCGCGGCGTGCTCGCCATCGCCTATCACACCCCCGACGGTCTGCCCGCCGTGGTGAAGACGCAGCCGAAGCTGCCCGACGGCACGCCCTTCCCGACCCTGTACTACCTGACCGATCCCCGGCTCACCGCCGAGGCGAGCCGGCTGGAGACCACGGGGCTGATGAAGGAGATGAGCGAACGGCTCACCCGCGACGCGGAATTGGCGGCCTCCTACCGCGCCGCGTACGACAGCTTCATGGCCGAGCGCAACGCCATCGAGGATCTGGGCACCGATTTCGCCGGCGGCGGCATGCCGGATCGGGTCAAATGCCTGCACGTGCTCATCGCGCATTCGCTGGCCAAGGGGCCGGGCCTGAACCTGCTCGGCGACGAAGCGGTGGCGCTCGCGGCCGAGAACGGGTTGCGCGGTACCGCGATTCCGGCAGACTGGCCGCAGGCCGAGCAGTATCGGGGCAAGCCGGAAGATTCGATCTCGGAGGAGTAGTTGTCATGGGTGAGCGGATCGCCGCGATCGACTGCGGCACCAACTCGATTCGACTACTGATCGCCGACGCGGTCCGGGACGGCGACGCCACGCCGCCGCACCTGACCGATGTGCATCGCGAGATGCGCATCGTGCGGCTCGGGCAGGGCGTGGACGCCACCGGCGCGCTGGCTCCCGAATCCATCGAACGCACCCGGGTCGCGCTGGCCGACTACGTCGACCTCATGATCGAGCACAAGGTGACGCGGGTCCGCATGACCGCCACCTCCGCCACCCGCGACGCGAGCAATCGCGAGGACTTCTTCACCATGACCGCCGCCGAACTCGGCCGCGCGGTGCCCGGGGCACAGGCCGAGGTCATCACCGGCGACGAGGAGGCCCGGCTGTCCTTCGCCGGCGCGGTCGGTGAATTGTCCAGCGAGCAGGGACCTTTCGTTGTCGTCGATCTCGGCGGCGGCTCCACCGAGGTGGTACTCGGGGACAGTTCGGGCGTGCAGTCGGCGTACTCGGCCGACATCGGCTGCGTGCGCATCACCGAGCGCGCGCTGCACGGCAATCCGCCCACCCCGGAGGAAGTGGCCTCGGCGCGGTTCTTCGCCTCCGAGCGGCTGGCGCAGGCGTTCGGGGTCGTGCCGGTCGAGCGGGCGCACACCTGGGTCGGGGTGGCCGGCACCATGACCACGCTGGCGGCCGTCGCGCTGGATCTGCCCGAATACGACTCGGAGCGCGTGCATCTCACCCGGCTGTCGGGCGCGGATCTGCGGGCGGTGTGCGATCGGCTGATCAAGATGAACCACGACGAGCGGGCCGCGCTCGGGCCGATGCATCCCGGGCGGGTGGACGTGATCGGCGGCGGTGCGGTGATCGCCGAGGTGCTGGCCGACGAGCTGGCGCGGCGGGCGGGGATCGACGAGTTGATCGTCAGCGAACACGACATTCTGGACGGGATCGCGCTGTCCATCGCGTGAGTGCCGGTTTGTGGCCGGTGTGTTCCGCGGGCGCGGCGGGTTTTCGGATGTCGTGACGGATTTCTTCGGGGCCGTGGCTACCAGCCACGGCCCCGTTTCACGTGGTCGGGACCTCGGCGCGAGCGCGCCACAACTCGCGATCTGACAACGGCAGCTATTTTTTGCCCGGACTGGCAAACTGAGGACCGCTGCCGAGTCTGATTCGACCCGGGTACATGCGGGAATTCTCGAGACATACGTCAACAACTGAGGTTGCTGTCAGATTGCCCGGTATGGGAGGGTCTGGATCATGTCGGAAGTAGCACGCGAGGACATCGCGCCGGTTCAGCGCACGTTGTTCGGGCATCCCATCGGGCTCGCGAATCTCTTCGGTGTGGAGCTGTGGGAACGGTTCTCGTTCTACGGCATGGTCGCGATCCTCGGCTACTACCTGTACTACTCCGTCTCCGAGGGCGGCCTCGATCTGCCGAAGGCCACCGCCACCGGCATCGTCGGCGCGTACGGCGGCCTCGTCTATCTCTCCACGGTGCTCGGCGGCTGGATCGCCGACCGGGTGCTGGGGATGGAGCGCACGGTCTTCTACGGCGGCGTGGTCGTGATGGCCGGGCACATCGCCCTGGCGCTGCTGCCCGGGCTCGCCGGCGTCGGGGTCGGCCTGGTGCTGGTCGCGCTGGGATCTGGTGCGCTCAAGGCCAATGCATCCTCGCTGCTGGGCACGTTCTACGACAAGGACGATGCCCGTGTGGACGGCGGCTTCACGCTGTTCTACCTCGGGATCAACCTGGGCGCGTTCATCGGGCCGCTGATTACCGGTGTGCTGCAGCGCAATATCGGCTTCCACTGGGGGTTCGGCGCGGCCGCGGTCGGGATGGCGCTGGGGCTGACCCAGTACGTGGTGTTCCGCCGCAACCTCGGAACGCACGGGCGTGAGGTTCCCAATCCGCTGCCGCGCCAGCAGATTCCGCGCGTTCTGGGGTTCGTGGCGGTGCTCGGCGTGCTGGTCGCGGTAGCCGCGCTGACGGGTCTGCTGACGCTGTCGAACCTGCCCGACGTGACCACCGGCGTGATCGCGCTGGCCGCGCTGACCTACTTCGTGATCATGCTGCGCAGCCCGAAGGTGGAGCCGATCGAGCGCACCCGCGTGCGCGCGTTCATTCCGCTGTTCATCGCGAACGCGGTGTTCTGGTCGCTGTTCCAGCAGATCTTCACGGTGCTGGCCGTGTACTCCGACGAACGCATCAACTGGAACGTCTTCGGCTGGGACGCGCCGCCGAGCTGGATCAGCTCGATGGAGCCGGTCTGGATCATCACGCTGTCCCCGCTGTTCGCGCTGCTGTGGACGCGCCTGGGCAATCGCGCCCCCAGCACCCCGCGCAAGTTCGCCCTCGGCGTGATCGGGATGGGCGTGGCCTTCATGCTCTTCGTCCTCTACTCCGGCAGCGAGGGCAAGACGGTCCCGATCCTGTTCGTGTTCCTGGTCCTCGGCGGCTTCGCGGTCTCGGAGCTCCTGCTGTCCCCGATCGGCCTGGCCGTCACGACGAAGCTGGCCCCCAACGCCTTCCGCGCCCAGATGATGGCCCTCTACTTCTTCTCCGTCGGGATCGGGACGTCGATGTCCGGCTCCCTGTCGAAGTTCTACGATCCCTCCCACGAGTTCGCCTACTTCGGCCTGACCGGCTTGGTGGCGATAGCGGTAGGCATCGTGGTCTGGCTGATAGCCCCCCGAATCAGCAGCCACATGGAAGGCGTCCACTAACCCGCCCCCGCCCCCCGAAAACCCCCTCCCACCACCGAAAACCCGCCCCCACTCCCGACTCCCGCGCCACCCCCGCCCGGCCCCTTCCGTTCCCCACCCCCGTTTTCCCCCCCCAGAATCGGCGGTCAGCCTCCTTCCAGCCAGACCGTACGGCTCGGTACTCTGACCCAGACGCCCCCGTAGCCCAATTGGCAGAGGCAGTGGACTTAAAATCCACCAAGTGTCGGTTCGAACCCGACCGGGGGCACCGCCGCGCCGCTCATCCCAGCGTGTGCAGATTCGTCAGGTGGGTTGCGCGGGGAGCGTCGCTCGTGGCGGCGTCACGACGGAAGTCGGCGGCGGAAAGTCTGCGGCGCTGTTCCAGGAGAACGGTGAGACCCACCACCGCGGCGTCGTTTCCGTGGTCCATCGCGCGGCGATACCAGAATTCAGCTTCCTCGAGTTCGCCGCGTCGCCTCAGCAGATACCCGACGCGATGCATCGCGAGTGCGTGGTTCTTGTCCGCGGCGGCCCGGAACCAGACTTCGGCTTGGGCCTCGTCACCACGTGTCTGCAAGAGCACCCCGAGGTTGAACATTCCCGCGCTGTTCTCCGCACCTGCAGCCCGGCGGTAGCAGCTTTCGGCCGCGACCGCATCGCCGCGCAGCTTCAAGTGGTCGCCGTGGGCGACGAGTGCGTCAGGATCCTCTGGGTCTGGGTCTGGGTCTGGGTCTGGGTCCGGATCGGGGTCCGGGCCCGGATTGTCCTCGGGGCCAGCGGATTCTTCGTCGAGTTCGCGGCGATGTCTCCGCAGGATCACGAGATTGTGGATGGCCTGCGGCTGGTCGTGTTCGGCGGCCCGGCTATACCACATCTCGGCCTCGTCGAGTTCGCCTCGTCCGTCCAGCACCCAGCCGAGACCTGCCATCCCATCGACACTGCCGCCTTCGGCCGCGCGCCGAAACCACGTTTCGGCGTCGGTGAGCTCACCGCGCTCGCTGAGCAGGACTGCGAGGTTGGTCATTGCGGCGACATCGTTGTTGTCCGCGCCGCGGCGGTAGTACTGCTCGGCTTCGGCCAGTTCGCCCCGCTGCTTCTTCAGGTTGCCGAGGCCGAGCAGTCCGCCCGCGTGCCCGTTGTCGGCGGCGTATCGATACCACCCCTCGGCTTCGGCGAATCCGCCCTGTTCGATCAGCAGCCGCGCGAGACTGTAGATTGCCTCGACGCTGCCTTCCTCGACCGCGCGCCGGATACACCCTTCCGCCTCGTCGAACGCGCCCCGCTCCTTCAGTGTCAATCCGAAGTCGAGAAGCGTGGCGGCGAAATCATCCGATTCCGCAGGCGGATACCAGATCTCATCGTCGTTGGGCTCGCCGGGCGTGGTTACATCCGCAGCTGCATCCCGCGGTACGAACGTGCCGGTGGTGAGTGCGCCGCCGAACTCGGCGGCGAATTCGGTACAGGTGCGATAGCGGTCGGCAGGGTCCTTGGCCATGGCCTTGGCGATCACCGCATCGAGCTCGACCGGAAGGTCGGGCCGCCACACCCGCGGGGACGGCGGCGGATAGTACATGTGCGCGTAGAACACGATCTGCCCGCCGAATCGGTAGGGCAGGTGACCCGTGAGAAGTTCGAATGCCGTGCAGCCCAGCGCATAAACATCGGCGCGGTGATCGATCTCGTGAGCTCCGGTGAAAAACTCCGGCGCCGTGTACGCGAACCTCGTGGCGGTGTCCGAAACCAAACCGGAGCCGGCGAGCGAGCGTGAAATCCCGAAATCGGTCAACACGGCTCGTTCGCCGTCGTCGTCGCTTTCGACCAAAACGCTGGCCGGTTTGACATCACCGTGCAGTACACCCTGGGAGTGGGCGTACTGCAAAGCCGCTGCGGCACCGTTGATCAGCCTTGTCACTCGATCGGGTTCGAGACCGCCCGGAGCGGCGCCGAGCAGCCCGGAGAGGTCACCGCCCGCGATATCGCGCATTGCCAGCCAGAGCTGGTTGTCTTTCGGGCCACTCCGGTCGTAGACGGGCACGATGTTCGGATGGTCGAGACTCGACATCAGTTCGACCGCGCACTCGAATGCGGCCCGAGTCCGGTATTCCGCAGGGAGCCCGCGTATTACCTTCAAGGCCACCACACGATCCGACTTCGAATGCCGTGCCAGATACACCGCGCCCATCGCACCGTCGCCGATCCGCTGCAGGATCTTGTAATCGGTGATCATCGCCCCGCCCGCACCATCGCCACACCTCCCGAGGCATGCGCGCGGTCATCGCTCGTATGCCGAAAAACAGTGATCCAGACAGTAATACAGCTGGACGACACGAAACCCTCGAGGATCCGGCTGCGCCGTGATTGGTTCGAGTGGTGACCGCGTCTCTGTCACAAGGTGGCGGCGAACAACGACGATCCGGGTAGTTTGCTTTGGGCAACGCCACGCGGGAACGAGGCCCGAAGCTCACTTCGGCGAGGACATGGTGGTGTGCGATGAGGAGAACTGCGTGACCGGCTTCAGTGAATACCGGCCGCACGGTGAGTATTTGTGTTTCAGGAGGCGGATCCCGGAGGAGGTCGAAAGCTCGGAGGACTTGTTCTCCGATGCGCTCCGGGTACGCGAGCATCTGGCGGATGTGGTGCGCCCGAATGGGTTCGTTTTCTGGTTCACCTACGCGATCGATGACCTCTATATCGATGTGAACGACCCGAGGCCGCCGGGGTCGTACTGGGAGATTCTCGATCGTGAGATGCCGTCGTGGGAAGGCGAGCCGGCCCCTGCCGTCACCAGGCGGTATTCGGCTCTGACGGACGTTGCCCTGACCTCAACCTATCGGGAAGCGTTGAGCTCCTTCACTTGCCCGCCGGGCTTGTTCGTGATGTTCAAAGAAATCATGCCCGTCGGCATTTCCGCCCGTTTGGCGGGGGAGAGTGTCCCGCCGAACACGCCGGTCCTTCCGGTTACATTGTGGGACAACACTTTCGACTTACCCGTCAGTAGTGATGCCGAGGGCAGGAACTGGCTCGCTCCGTTACCCCAGCATGCCCGCTACCTACCGCCCGTGAATTTCACCATCGGCTTCGAGAGCATCCTGACGCTCAACCTCGACGTCCATTGGGGGCGTTGGTTGCAGGAAGGAACAGGGGAGCACGCGCTGGTGCAGTCGGCTTTGGATTCGTTGGTCGCAGACGGCTGGGAGCCTCCCAGTGGCGGTGCTCGGCATTTCCGGATCTGATGCCCCTCTCACCCCGCGGTAGAGACGCCCACGACATCGTCGCGGGAGCGTGGCCCGCGCCGAGCGGTAGCCGGCCGGGTTACCGGGGCGGGTCAGCGATTCAGCCGGGCCGGGTTGCCGCCCCAACTGGCCGCTCGCGCTCTCTGATTCGGATCCGAGAGGCGGCGGGGTGAGGTGCCGTCGGGGTTCATGATCCAGATCTCCGCGCCGGTGACGACCTTCGCGGAATTCTCTATCCAGCGGGTTGCCAGCAGGTGAGCGCCGTCGGGGGCGAAGGCAGGGAGCGTGGTGGCGTAGTAGTAGGGGGACGAGGGTAGGGACGTGTCAGTAGTAGAAGCAGACCAGATCCAACTCGGCGGAGCCGCAGTACTTCGCCCAGTCCACGACCTGTTCCACCGCCTCCTGTACTTCCTCGTCGATATCGGCGGAGAGGGCGGGTTCGAGCTTCTCGATCATCCCGGCCATGAACTCACGCGGGGTGCAGCCTATTGCCGGGACATCCCAGATATTCGGCAGGGGAACGGTTTCGCCGCTGATCAGTTCCTCGAACGGTTCGAAGCAGACTTCGATGCTACCCAGTTCGTCCTCGATGTACGCGAGCCAGGTGCCACGCGCCCGCTCCCAGCCCTCGTTGCCGAGTGCGGTGCCCAGGTGGTCGCAGAGTCGCTCGAAGCAGTACCCGTAAACCGCCGCGTACTTCTCGACATCGGGCTGGTCCTGATACCCCGCCTCGACGATCATGCGAACCAGAGCGTCGCGGCCGGACGGTGGGGTGCCGCCCGGGTACCAGTACGTGGATTCCTTGTCGAGCGAGTCGAGTTCCCCACCCAGTTCACCCACCAGCTCCGTCGCCAGTTCCCGGTCGCCGCTACCGATCACCGCTCGAATACGTTGAATATCAACGGCATACACCATGAATCCGCGACTCATCAAAGCTCCTCTGCTTCATCTGCGCGAGCGACGGTAGCAGCGGGGCACGACAATGGCCTCGTCCGGACTTTCGATCGCATTGCTCGTGAGGTTCGGCCCGCTCGCGCGATAGTTGGCGACGGTGCCGGGGTTCGGAAGGTGTGGGCCGTGATAAGGATGCCGCGGTGCCAGGCACTTCAGGATCTGAGCACCCCGGCCGGGAATGGGTGGGGTGGCGGCGTTGTTTCGGGAATTTGGAGCCGCGTCGGCTAGTTGGAAGGAAGTTTTGCGTATGTCACAGGAATCGGCCGGGGTACCCTCGCTCGCGCTGGACGAGCTGTTCGAAGAGGTTCAGGTGGGTGGGTTGCGGTTGCGGAACCGGTTCGCGATGGCCCCGATGACACGGAGCAAGTCGCCGGGTGGGGTGCCTAACGCGGAGAACATCGGCTACTACCGCGACCATGCCGCCGGCGGAGTCGGGCTGATCATCACCGAGGGGACCTACGTCCGGGGGCCGGCCGCCGGGCCCGATCTGGCCGTGCCGCATTTCTACGGCGAGGAGAGCGCCGCGGGATGGCGCGAGGTCGTGGACGCGGTGCACGCGCAGGGATCGGCCATCGTTCCGCAGCTGTGGCATATGGGCGCTTCGCGCGGCGGCAGCCCCAAGTTCGAGCCGGAAGTGCCGACGGTGAGCCCGTCCGGGGTGAAGGCCAGTGGCAAGCCGGTCGGGCGGGCCCTGACGAACGACGACCTCGACACGCTCATCGAGTCCTATGTGGAGTCGGCGCTGCTGGCCCAGCAGCTCGGCTTCGACGGCATCGAGGTGCACGGCGCGCACGGCTACCTGCTCGACCAATTCTTCTGGGGTACAACCAATCTCCGCACCGACGAGTACGGCGGTCCGCTGCGGCAGCGCGCGGCGTTCCCCGCCCGCGTCGTGGCCGCGGTGCGCGAGGCAGTCGGCCCCGCCTTCCCCATCATCTACCGCTTCTCCCAGTGGAAGGGCGACGACTACACCGCCCGCATCGCCGAAACCCCCGGCGAGCTCGAGGAACTCCTGACCCCGCTGGTCGACGCGGGCGTGAACGTCTTCCACGCCTCGGTCCGCCGCCACTGGGTCCCCGAATTCACAACGCACGCCGAGGATGTCAGCCTCGCGGGCTGGACCAAGAAGGTGACCGGCCTCCCGGTCATCACCGTCGGCTCGGTGGGCGTGGACAAGGTCTTCCTCGGCGACGGAATCGACGAGACCCAGGCCCAGCGCTTCTCGGTCCTGCGCGACCAGTTCGCCCGCGGCGAGTTCGACCTGGTGGCCGTAGGCCGCGCCCTCCTCGCCGACCCCGAGTGGGTCAACAAGGTCCGCGACGGCCGCCTGGCCGACATCATCCCGTTCCGCTGACCGCTGTCCCGAGGACCCGGAAGCCGATACCAACCGGCTTCCGGGACCAATCCTTTTGCTCGGGTTGGACGACGAACTCGGCTGCATTGCGGGACAAGTGGATTCACGTGTGGCTGTTCAGACCTCGCATCCGGTCGGAGTGTGACGGGCACGGCAGGGGAATAGGGCATGTGTCCGATGGTGTGGGTCCCGGGGCGGGACATATGTTCGGAGATCGAAGTTCGAATCGGTTTCCGGGACAGACTTTCCGGACCCAGACCGGAGGAGATTCACCAGCCATGACGCGAAACAACAAGGCTGTCAACGGGGTTCGTATCGCCGCGGGAGCAGCGGTGCTGGGTATCGCGACCAGCGCGAGCATTCTGGCCGCCCCCACGGCCTCGGCCACGGTGACCGGCATCGCGATCGCCCCCGGCCTCACCCTCGGCATCCACGCTCAGGGCACCGGCTGCTCCTACACGATCACCGCCACCGTCGACGACAACAGCAAGCGGGTCTACTTCTACGAAGAAGGCCAGGGCCCCTCCGGTTTCGCCGACGCCCAGCCCGTCGGCGGCGAGGCGAAAGTGACCTGGACCCCCACCTCCACGAAGCCCACCTACATCTACGCCTTCCAGCCCGGCGCGACCGCTCAGATCCGGCAGCCGGTCGACATCGGCACCGGCGTGAACCTCGGCTCCGCCTGTCTCGCCTACTGATTCGGCGCGCCCGCTCACCTGCGGCGAACCGGCGAACCACCCCGTTTCAAAGGACTTGCGGATCGGCGGACTTGTCGGGAAGCTGTGGTAGCTATTTGCGCGTGAGAAGTGAGCGTGAGCGTCGTTCCGGCGCTGCGAGTTCGAAGGTGGGGAAGACAATGTCCAAGAGAAGCTGGCTCGTTGGTGCCGTCGCGGTCGTCGCGGTACTGGTGGCGGGGTGCAACGGGTCGGACGGGACGACGGCCAAGTCGACCACCACCAAGGCCGCTGCCACCACCACGTCCGCGAAGTCGACCGCACCGGCCGCGCCGCTGCAGAACCGGCGCGCGGAGAACGGCGCGATCGTGCAGCAGGCCGGGCTGAACGGCACCGGCACGCTGGAGATCGACAACGGCAACAGCAAGGACTACGCCATCGTCGTCACGAACGGCAGCCCGTCGTCGCCGCAGGCCACGATCTACGTGCAGGGCAATTCCAAGGCCACGCTCGAGGGCATCGCCGGTACGTACTACGTGTACCTCAAGACCGGCACCGACTGGGATCAGGCCGCGCTCGGCTTCACCCGCGACAAGGACTTCCAGAAGTTCGACGACTCCTTCGACGCCGACTCCGACTGGGAGATCACGCTGAAGCCCTCGGTCGGCGGCAACGCCAGCACCAGCGACGTGCCGGCGTTCTGATTCGGCCGATCACGGGAACGCTCGGCAACCGAGCGCGACCCCGCGATACCTGAGTATCGAAAGGGGCGTCCCGCACCGGGACGCCCCTTTTCGTGCGCGCGAAGCAATGTTTTAGACGCATGCGTCTGTGACTTGTGCCCGATCCAACCGGCTGGGTAATGTGCACCACATCTTAGATGCTCGTGTCCAACAATGATGCTGGGGTGTACGCGATATGGCCGCATGGAACTGGCGACCGCGGGGGAACGCAACACGATCACGGCGATCGGCCGGCGCACTCGTGCTCGCCCTGATCGCCGCGACGATGACGACGGCGGTTCCGGCCGCGGTCGCGGCTCCCTACGACGGCCCCGTGCAACCCGCCCCGCCGTTCCTGAGCTCACCGGTCATCCCGGAGTTCGACACCTTCTACCGCCCGCCCGCCGACGCGGTGGCGGCCAAGGCCCCCGGTGAGATCATCGCCGTCCGCCAGGTCAACGTGGCGACCTACAACGTGCTCCCGCTCAACGTCGACGCCTGGCAGGTCTCGTACCGCTCCAACGACAGCCGCGACCAGCCCATCGGCGCGGTCGCGACCCTGCTGAAGCCGCGCGGCGAAGTACCGCACGGAACGCGAAACCTGTTGTCCTACCACATGGCCGAGGACTCGACGGGCCAGTACTGCGCCTCGTCCTACGCGATCCAGCAGTGGGCGGTCCCCGGATTCGTCACCGGCCAGGCCGTCGCCTCCATCGCCTTCCTCGAAGTCCAGGTCGCGCTACAGCAGGGCTGGGCGGTGGTGGTGCCCGACCATCAGGGTCCGAACGCAGCCTTCGCCCACGGCCCGCTCGCCGGACGCATTGCCCTGGACGGCATTCGAGCCGCCGAGAACTTCGAGCCGCTCGGCCTGGACGGCGCCGCGACCCAGGTCGGCATGATGGGCTACTCCGGCGGCTCGGTCCCCACCATGTGGGCTGCGGAAATGCGCAAAACCTATGCGCCGGAACTGAATATCGTCGGTGCGACCTCCGGCGGCACCGACGCCGATCTCGGTGCGCTCGTGGACCTGGCCAACAACAACGCCGCCTCGGGCCTCGTGCTGGCGGGCGTCATCGGATTGGCGCACGAGGAACCGGAATTCGCGGCCTTCCTGCGCGAGAACACCAATCCGCTCGGCCAGTTCCTGCTGGCCGCCAAGGATCGACTGTGCGTGGTCTATCAGGCGGCCTCGCTGCCGTTCATGAATCTGAAGGGCCTGTTCACCACCCCGGGTGATCCGCTGCTCGCCCCCGCCGCCCAGGCGGTGCTCGATCGCACCCGCATGGGCAAGTCGGTCCCCGACATGCCGGTCTTCCTGTACCAGGCGAACATGGACTGGCTGGTCCCCGTCGGCCCGGTGAACACGCTCTACGGCGCCTACTGCCAGGACCCGAACGCGAACATCACCTACACCCGCGACCACGCCAGCGAGCACCTGAGCCTGGAGGCGATCGCTCTCCCGAGCGCCATGATGTGGATGCGCGACCGCTTCGCCGGCAAGCCCACCGCCGGCGGCTGTCAGCTCACCGACGTCGGCTCGATGACCCTCAACCCCGCTACCTGGGGCGAATGGGTGTCGATCATCGGCGGCGAACTCGCCGCCTTCCTGAATCAGCCGATCGGCAGCCGCTGATCGCCGGCTGATCCGCGTCGGGCAGCATCCGGCGCGGATCAGCTCTTTCCGAGAGCCTTGGCCAGCTGTGCCTTCGTCATCTTCGAGCGCCCCTCGATATTGCGCTGCCTGGCCTCGTTGTACAGCTGATCGCGGGTCAGCCCCTTCGGCCCGCGCGTCCCGGAGCGCTGCCCGCCCCGCTGCTGCGGCGACTTGCCCTCCAGGGACGTCCGGCTGGCGGTCTTGGTCTGCCCCGCCCGCGCGCGATTCTTGTTGACCGTGCGCGCGGCGATCTCCTTGGCGCGCTTCTCGCCCGTCCCGCGATCCTCGGCCGAATCGCGGATGTGCTCGTACTGGCGTTCCTGCTTGTCGGTCCATTCCTTCGGCATCTCGAACCTCCCGCGTCGCATCGGTTCGCCCACACGCGAGTTCCGCGGTCACCGCTCACACGGCCCGGCCGCTCGCCCATGGGTTCACCGGCGCGATACCCCGCACCCGGGTCCGCAAACACCCCGCTCCCGCCGGGCTGCGGGGGTGAAGTGTCGTGGCGCTAGCGCGCGAGCAACCCCTTCGCGATATGCGTGACCTGGATTTCGTTGCTGCCCGCGTAGATCATCAGCGACTTCGCGTCGCGGGCGAGCTGCTCCACCTTGTACTCGGCCATGTACCCGTTGCCACCGAACAACTGGACCGCCTCCATGGCGACCTCGGTCGCCGCGCGCGAGGAGTACAGCTTCATGGCCGAAGCCTCGGCGAGCGAGACCGGCTTGCCCGCCGCCGTGCGCTCGATCGCGTTGAACACCATGTTCTGCACGTTGATTCGGGCGATCTCCATCTCGGCCAGCTTGAGCTGGATGAGCTGGAACTGCGCGATCTCCTTACCCCAGAGCTTGCGGGATTTCGCGTAATCCACACTGAGCCGGTGGCATTCGTTGATGATGCCCAGGGCCAGCGACGCGATGCCGATGCGCTCGGCCGCGAAAGACTCCTTGGCGCTGTCCTTTCCGTCGCCCTTGGCCGGGTTCTCGGTCTCACCGAGCAGCCGATCGGGGGTGATGCGGACGTTGTCGAAGAACAGCTCGCCGGTGGGGGAGGAGTTCATGCCCATCTTCTTGAACGCGGCGCTCTGGGTGAACCCCTCCATGCCCCGGTCCAGGACGAAGGTCAGCACCTTGCGATCGCGCTTGTCGACGCCGTCGCCCTCGTCGAGCTTGGCGTAGACCACGGTCACGTCCGCGTGCGGGCCGTTGGTGATGAACGTCTTCTGCCCGTTGAGGATGTAGTCCGCGCCGTCGCGGCGCACGTAGGACTTCATGCCGCCGAAAGCGTCCGAGCCCGAATCGGGTTCGGTGATCGCCCACGCGCCGACCTTGGCCATGGTCACCAGCTCGGGTAGCCACCGCTTCTTCTGCGCGAGGGTGCCGCGACTGCGGATGGTGCCGACGGTCAGCCCCAGGCTCACGCCCATGGAGGCCACCAGTCCCAGGCTGATCCCGGCCAGCTCGCTGTTGAGGATGACCCCCATGCTGCCCGACCCGCTGAACCCGCTGCCGCCCTTGCCGGTGGCGCCGGATTCCTCGCGCGCGATCGCCTTCTCCAGCCCCTCGCGGGCCATCTCGTCCAGGCCGAAGGTCGCGTACAGCTTGCGAATGATGTCGAACGGCGGCAGCGCGCCGCTCTCCAGCTGGTCGACGTGCGGCCGGACCTCCTTGTCGATGAAGCCGCGCAGGGCGTCGCGGAACATCAGGTCTTCGTCGGACCACTGGTACATGCGCTGAACTCCCGAGGGGATCGCCGGAACTGTCTCCCCGAATATAGAACACGTTCTAGATTTGCCGGGTGGCCCGGCACCGAACCGCGGCGCGCGGACTCGGGCGCGCGCGGCTCGGTGACCGTCCGGCTCGCTCAGGGCGCGGGTGCGACCCCCGGGCTCGCCTCGGACAGCACGGTGACATGCCGGATGAATCCCGAGAGCCCCGGCACTTCGCGCGGCTTGCTCCAGGTCTGGAAATTGTCGTAGCTGTCGCTGTAGAGATAGGTCTCGTCGATATAGGAATCGAAGAACATGCGCCAGCCGCCGTTGGGCAGCCTGGTCACCGACTGCCCTTCGCGGGGCGAGCCCCACCCCGCCCAATCATCCTTGGCCACAAAGGTATACGGGCCGACCGGCGAATCCGCCGTCGCGAGTTCGATCAGCTTGGTCGTCTCGTTCTTGGTGAAGGCGTAGTAGCGCGTGCCGATTCGGGCCACGGTCGTGTCGATGTACCCGTAGGAGGCGTCGTCGCCGGGCTCGGGGCACAGTCCGATCATCGGCGTGGGCTCGGTCCACGCGGTGGGCGAGGACGGGTCGGTGGTCGTCATGAGATTGGGCGTGAAGCGGTACCCGTCCGACAGCGACACCATGACGTGTATCCGCCCGTCGCCGTCGATGAGCCACTCCGGGGCCCAGGCCGAGGTCACGCCGGGGAGTGTGAACTCGTAGTCGTACAGGTGCGCCCACGTCACCCGGTCCGTGCTGCGCGCGAAACCGATGGTGTGCCCGTCCCAGGCCGTGGTGTACGCCAGGTAGTACACGCCGTCGGTGTGCCGGAACATGCACGGGTCGCGCATCAATCCGCTCGGCGGGGTGTAGGCCTGCGCCTTCACCAGGTCGAACGTCATGGCGTCGTTCGACTCGTAGACATAGAGATCGGTCTCGCTGTCATTGGTGAACGCCGTCATGGTGTACCGCCGTGAGGGCGCTTGTGCGGCCGCGACGGCGGCGGACCCCAGCGCGAGCACCGCGGGCAGACCCACCGCGGACGCCAACAGTGCGCGCCGACTCATGAACCCCATCAGTCACCTCCGTCTCGCTGGCAACATCGCATCCATCATGGCTGCCGATGCGCGTGCGGACGGCGCGCGACACTCCATACGTCACGGACCGAGATCCCGGGGGTGGCGCGACCCGGCCCGACCGGCCGCGGCGGGTCAGTTCTGTTGCCAGAGCACCGGGTTCTCGGGCCAGGCCGCCGGATCCTGCGGGCACAGGCTCGCCGACCGGGTGGTGTGCGCGGGACCCGCGCCGGGATCGAAGGCCCACTGCGCGATCGGCCCGGCCGCCTTCCAGTACAGGTTGCCGTTCTGCGCCACCACCCGATACTGCTGTTCGGCCCCGTCGATGAGCTGCGCGCCCACGCAGTAGTCGGTGTACTCGCTGCCCGGCTGCACCGCGCCGATGCTGAAGGTGCCGGCGGGCCGGGTGCGCGCCCCGGGATTGGCCACCGTGCTCCGACCGCCGACCGCCGCGCCGCGCACCCACTCCGGCGCACCGTGGCCGTCGGCGGAACAGGTGTAGGCGGCACCGCCGGCGACGACCCCCGTGCCCGAGGCGTAACCGGTTCCCGCCCATAGACACTCGGCGCCGGGCGCCGGGGCGGCAGCGGCCGCGGCCGCGCCGATGAAGCTCACCGCGGCGGTCGGCGTGC
>NZ_JBEXUS010000078.1:0-39552 GCF_040614455.1 Nocardia sp. NPDC005978 | reverse complement strand
CCTCCGTTCGGAGGCGGGCACGCTCGCGGTGACAACCGAGTCAGGCCAGGCCCCATGCCTGCAGCAGGTAGGTGATGTTCGCGGCCAGGGCGGTGACCGAGTTCGCGAGGTTCAGGGCGGCAGAGCCGAGGTCGATAATGGGCACAGCGGATCCTTCGTTCGATACGTACTGGGATTCGTTACCCAACGTAAGTTCCTGGGCAACGGTCCAGCAATGTGACGGATCACCTATAACGGCCGGTCAGGGGCGATTCTCGCCACTCCAAAACCGCGCTATGACGGGCGTCACTCTCTTACCCTGGTAGACGGCAACACCGGACGATCCGATCCAGGGACTGTCGTCATGAACGAATTTCTTCTGCCCCTCACCGATGAACGCCGCGAAGCCTTCTGGCGTCGCGTCGGCTGGAGCCCGGACCTCCCGGAGCGCGAACGCAAGAGCATCGAGCTGCGCTGGGATGACGAATACATAGAGATGGCAGAGGTTTACGGCTGGTAGAAACCCTCGAACACCGCCCGCGCGTTCGCGGACCCGCCGGATCAGCGCTGCGCCTCCAGCGCGGTATGCAGGGTGGCCGCCCACTGCTGCACGATCTCCTTGCGGCGCAGGGAGTCATCGGTCAGCACGTCGGCCAGACCGAGTCCGCGCGCGAGGTCCATGGTCGCCTGAACCAGGTGGTGCGCAACGGGGTTCGCGTCGTCGACGCCGAGCGCCTCCACCGCCATCCGATGCGAGACGCGACCGAATCGCGCTTCCATCGGCAGGATTCGCTCGCGCAGCGCCGGGTCGGCGGCGGCATGCGTCCACACCTGGAGCGCGGCCTTGAAGAACGGAGTCGTGTAGCCCTCGACCAGGGCGGTGACCACGGCCTCGGTGCGGCCCACGCCCTCGGCCACCTCGCCCAGGGCCAGGGCGTCGGCCTTGGACTGGTCCATGCGGGTGTCGAACATGAAGTCCAGGGCGGCGGTGATCAGATCCTCGCGGGTGGGGAAATGATGCTGCGCCGCACCCCGGGACACCCCGGCCCGTTCGGCCACCACGGCGACCGTCGCCGCCGCCCAGCCCATCTCGGCCAGGCAGTCGATGGTCGCCTCCAGCAGCCGCTGCCGGGTGGCCCGGCTGCGGTCCTGCTTGGGTTCGTGGGGTGTGGCCATGGTGGCTATTCTGCCCAGCTCGGTGGACGCTTCTGAAAGAAGGCCGTCATGCCCTCGATCACATCGGCGGTGCCGAAGAAGCTGCCCGAGCGCTTGGCCAGGGTGTCGGCCTGGCGATCGAACTCCGCGAGAATGGGTGCGGAGGTGAGGCGCTTGCTCTCGGCGAGCCCCTGCGGCGAGCCTTTGCGCAGGTCGGAACGCAGCCGCTGAACCGTGGCGGCCGGATCATCGGCCGCCACGGTGATGAGCCCGGTGCGCTCGGCCTCGGCGGCGTCGAAGGTTTCGCCGGTCTGGAAGTAGCGCGCCGCCGAACGCGGGGTCATGCGCGGCAGCAGGGTCAGCGAGATGACGAACGGGGCCAGGCCCAGGCGGGCCTCGGTGAGCGCGAAGCTGCTGCCCCGGCCGGCCACGACGATGTCGCACCCGGCGACCAGGCCCATGCCGCCGGCCCGGACGTTGCCGTCGATCTGGGCGACGACCGGCTTGGGCAGCTCCAGAATGCGGCGCAGCACCGACACCATCCACCCGGTGCGGATGTCGGCCGCCGCTGCCGGATCGGCGTCGATGGCCTCGCGCAGATCCGCACCGGCGCAGAAGGTGTTGCCGGTGTGGGTGAGCACCACCCCGCGCACCGCGCTATCGGCGGCGGCTTTTTCCAGGCCCGCCAGCAACTCCGTCACCAGCCGGGACGAGAGCGCGTTGCGATTGTGCGGGGAGTCCAGGGTCAGCACGGCGAAGCCGTCGTCCTGGACCTCGTAACGCACGAACGGCGCGTCGGGGGTGGTCTCACTCATTCAGCTCTCCTGAATCTCGTTGTCGCGCAGAACTATTGCCCGGGTATCAGTACGACCGGGGCAGGCCGAGCGAATGCTGCGCCACGAAGTTGAGCACCATCTCCCGGCTGACCGGGGCCACCCGGCCGATGCGCGCGGCCGCGAGCATGCCCGCCAGGCCGACGTCGGAGGTCAGGCCCGCGCCGCCGTGCGTCTGGATCGCCTGGTCGAGAGCCTTGATACTCGCCTCTGCCGCAGCGTATTTCGCCATGTTGGCGGCCTCGGCGGCGCCGAAGTCGTCACCCGAGTCGTACAGGTGCGCGGCCTTCTGCATCATCAGCTTGGCCAGCTCCAGCTCGATCTTCACCTGCGCCAGCGGGTGCGAAATGCCCTGGTGCGCACCGATCGGCGTCTTCCAGACCGTGCGCTCCTTGGCGTAGGCCACGGCCTGATCGATGGCGTAGCGGCCCATGCCGACCGCCATCGCCGCACCCATGATGCGCTCGGGATTCAGACCCGCGAACAGCTGCCCCAGCGCGGCGTCGGCCTCGCCGACCAGCGCGGTCGCGGGCAGGCGCACATCGTCGAGGAAGAGCGTGAACTGGTTGTCCGGCTCGATGATGTCCATCTCCTGCTTCGTCTTCACGAAGCCGGGGGCGTCCACCGGGACGATGAACAGCGCGGGCTGCAGCTTGCCGGTCTTGGCGTTCTCGGTGCGCGCCACGATGAGCACCGCGTCGGCTTGATCGACACCGGAGATGTAGATCTTGCGGCCGGTGAGCAGCCAGTCCTCGCCGTCGCGGCGGGCGGTGGTGGTGATCTGGTGCGAGTTCGAGCCCGCGTCCGGCTCGGTGATGCCGAAGACCATCTTGGCCGAGCCGTCGGCCAGCTTGGTCAGCCAGTGCTGCTTCTGCGCGTCGGTGCCGTACTTGCTGATGATGGTGCCGCAGATGGCGGGCGAGACCACCATGAGCAGCAGACCGCAGCCCCGAGCGGACAGCTCTTCCTGCACCAGCGCGAGCTCGTAGATGCCCGCGCCACCGCCGCCGTACTCCTCGGGCAGGTTGACGCCCAGGAAGCCGAGCTTGCCCGCCTCGTTCCACAGCTCATCGAACGGTTCGTTGCGACGGGCCTTGGGTCCGGCGTAGTCGCGGAAGTTGTACTTGGCGGCCAGCTTGGACACCGCGTCGCGCAGCGCCTTCTGTTCCTCGGTTTCGACGAAGCTCATTGCCTACTCCTGGTTTTCGCTGTCTTCGGATTCCGCCTGGACCACGGCGAGTACCGCGCCCACTTCGACCTGCTGCCCCGCGGTCACGTTGAGTTCGGTGAGAATGCCCGCGGCGGGCGCGGCGATGGTGTGCTCCATCTTCATCGCCTCCAGCCACAGAATGGGCTGCCCCTTCTCGACCCGATCACCGACCGCCGCCGCGACACGGATGACCGCGCCCGGCATGGGAGCCAGCAGCGAGCCCTCGGCGACCTGATCGGCCGGATCCTCGAAGCGCGGGAGCCGGCGCGCCGACACCGGGCCGAGCGGGGAGTCCACCGCCACCAGATCGCCGTAGCGGGCCACGGCGAAGCGGCGGCGCACCGGCCCGCGCTCCCCCGGAACCAGCAGGGTCACCGAATCCGGTGTGGCCTCGATCAATTCGAGGTTCTCGAAGCCCTCGACCTCGATACCGGCACGGGTTATGCGGTAGCGGACCTCGTGCTTGCCGCTGACCCGGCTCTCGTAGGACTTGGTCTGCGGCTGGGACGGCAGATTGCGCCAGCCGCTGGGTACGCCGGATCCGACCTTGGCCGCCCGGCGATTGTTCGCGGCGTCGGCCAGCGCGGCCGCCACGATCGAGAGCGCCTCGTCCGCTTCCGCGGCCAGCGGCGCGGCGAGCGCGTCCAGGCCGTGGGTGGCGAAGAACGCGGTGTCGGTGTCACCGGCCAGGAACGCGGGATGTCGCAGCACCCGCACCAGCAGATCGCGGTTGGTGACCAGACCGTGAATCTTGGCCCGCTGCAACGCCGATGCCAGCAGGTGCGCGGCCTCGTCCCGGGTCTCGGCGAAGGAGATGACCTTGGACAGCATGGGGTCGTAGTGCACGCCCACCAGCGAACCGTCCACCACGCCGGTGTCCAGGCGTACGCCCGGCTCGGTCAGCACGGTGAATTCACCGATGGTGCCCGGGATCTCGAGCTTGTGTACGGGACCGCTCTGCGGCTGCCAGTCGTGCGCGGGGTCCTCCGCGTACAGGCGCACCTCGATGGAGTGCCCGCGCATGGCCGGCTGGGTGGCGGGCAGCGGGCGACCGGCGGCGACCTGCAGCTGCAGGCGCACCAGATCCAGGCCGGTGACCTGCTCGGTGACCGGATGCTCCACCTGCAGACGGGTATTCATCTCCAGGAAGAAGAAGTCGCCCTTCTCGTCGGCCAGGAACTCGACGGTGCCCGCACCCTCGTAGCCGATGGCCTCCGAGGCCAGCCGGGCCGCCTCGAACAGGCGCGCCCGCATGCCGTCGATCTTCTCGACCAGCGGGGACGGGGCCTCTTCGACGACCTTCTGGTGGCGGCGCTGGATCGAGCACTCGCGCTCGCCGACCGACCACACGGTGCCGTGCTGATCGGCCATGACCTGGACCTCGATGTGACGTCCGGTCTCGAGGTAGCGCTCGCAGAACACCGTCGGATCGCCGAACGCGGAGGCGGCCTCGCGGGCCGCGCCCTCGATCTGTTCGGTCAGCTCCGAGAGCTCGCGCACCACGCGCATGCCGCGCCCGCCGCCGCCCGAGGAGGCCTTGATCAGCACCGGCAGCATGTCGGCGCTGACCTCGGCCGGGTCGAGCTGCTTGAGCACCGGGACGCCGGCGGCGTCCATCATCTTCTTGGACTCGACCTTGGAGCCCATCTGCTCGATGGCCTGGACCGGCGGGCCGATCCACACGAGCCCCGCCGCGATGACGGCTTTCGCGAATTCGGCGTTCTCGGAGAGGAATCCGTAGCCGGGGTGGATGGCGTCGGCACCCGCGGCCAGCGCCGCCTCGATGATCAACTCACCGCGCAGATAGGTCTCGGCGGGGGTATTGCCGGGCAGCCGGATGGCGGCATCCGCCTCGGCCACGTGCGGGGCGGCTGCATCAGCGTCGGAGTAGACCGCCGTCGTGCCGATACCCATGCGGCGACAGGTCGCGAACACCCGCCGCGCGATTTCGCCGCGGTTCGCGACGAGAACGTTCGTTATCTCCATACCGGCACTCACATTCGGAAGACGCCGAAGCCCTCGGCGCCCTTGATCGGGGCATTGTGAATGGCGGACAACGCCATTCCCAATACCGTGCGGGTGTCGCGCGGGTCGATGACGCCGTCGTCGTACAGGCGGCCCGACATGAACATGGGCAGCGACTCGGCCTCGATCTGCGCCTCGATCATGGCGCGGATACCGGCGTCGGCCTCGGCGTCGAAGGGAATGCCCCGGGCCTCGTTGGCCGCGCGGCCCACGATGGAGATGACACCGGCCAGCTGCGCACCGCCCATGACGGCGGATTTCGCACTGGGCCAGGCGAACACGAAGCGCGGGTCGTACGCGCGACCGCACATGCCGTAGTGGCCCGCACCGTAGGACGCGCCCATGAGCAGCGAGATGTGCGGCACCTTGGAGTTGGAGACCGCGTTGATCATCATCGCGCCGTGCTTGATGATGCCGTTCTCCTCGTATTCCTTGCCCACCATGTAGCCGGTGGTGTTGTGCAGGAACAGCAGCGGGGTGTTCTTCTGATTGGCCAGCTGAATGAACTGGGCCGCCTTCTGCGCCTCTTCACTGAAGAGCACGCCGCGCGCGTTGGCCAGAATGCCGACCGGATAGCCGTGCAACTCGGCCCAGCCGGTGACGAGGCTGGAACCGTACAGCGGCTTGAACTCGTCGAAATCCGAGCCGTCGACCACGCGGGCGATGACCTCGCGCGGATCGAAGGGGATCTTGAGATCGGCCGGGACGATGCCCGACAGCTCGTCCTGGTCGTACAGCGGTTCGATGATCTCGGTGACCGGGCGCGCGGCCGGACCCTGCTTCTTCCAGTTCAAGCGGCGAATGATGGAGCGTCCCAGGCGAATCGCGTCCTGCTCGTCGACCGCGAGGTAGTCGGCCAGGCCCGATACGCGCGCGTGCATCTCGGCCCCGCCGAGGGATTCGTCATCGGTTTCCTCGCCCGTCGCCATCTTCACCAGCGGCGGACCGGCCAGGAAGACCTTGGAGCGCTCCTTGATCATGACCGTGTAGTCGGACATGCCGGGGATGTACGCGCCGCCGGCGGTCGAGTTGCCGAAAACCAGGGCCACCGTGGGGATTCCGGCCGCGGACAGGCGAGTCAGGTCCCGGAACATGCGCCCGCCCGGGACGAAGACCTCCTTCTGCGTGGGCAGGTCGGCGCCGCCGGACTCGACCAGGCTGATGCAGGGCAGCCGGTTCTCCATGGCGATATCGTTCATGCGCAGCGTCTTGCGCAGCGTCCACGGATTCGACGTGCCACCGCGCACGGTCGGATCCGGCGCCACGATCATGCACTCGACGCCCTCGACGATGCCGATGCCCGCGATGACGCTCGCGCCGACGTGGAAGTCACTGCCCCAGGCCGCCAGCGGGGCCAGCTCCAGGAACGGGGAATCCTCGTCGATGAGCAGCTCGATGCGCTCGCGCGCGGTCAGCTTGCCGCGCTTGCGATGCCGCGCCACCTTTTCCGGGCCGCCGCCCCCGATGTTCTTGGCGTACTCGGCCTCGACCTCGCCGAGCTTGATCGCCATCGCCTCGGCGGCGGCCTGATACTCCGCCGAGGCCGGGTCTACGTTCGTGCGCAGAATACTCAAGACTGGAACCCCAATCGCTTTGCCGCCAGGGCGGTCAGGATCTCGTTGGTGCCGCCGCCGATGCCGAGGATGCGCACATCCCGGTACTGCCGCTCCACCTCGGACTCGCGCATGTAGCCGAGGCCGCCGAACAGCTGCACGGCCTGGTGCGCCACCCATTCGGCCGTCTCCACCGCGGTGTTCTTGGCGAAGCACACCTCGGCGATGAGATCGGTCTCCCCGCCGGCCGCGCGCTCGGCGATGTGGCGGGTGTAGACGCGGGCGACATCGATGCGGCGCGCCATCTCCGACAGCGTGTTCTGCACGGACTGGCGGCTGATGAGCGGGCGGCCGAAGGTCTCGCGGTCGCGGGTCCAGGCCAGGGTCAGGTCCAGGCAGCGCTGGGCCTGCGCGTACGCCTGCACGGCCAGCCCGACCCGCTCGCTCACGAAAGCATTGGCGATCTGGGCGAATCCGGAGTTCTCCGGGCCGACCAGGTTCGAGACCGGCACGCGCACATCGACATAGGACAGTTCGGCGGTGTCCGAGGCCAGCCAGCCCATCTTGTCCAGCTTGCGGCTGACCGTGAAGCCGGGCGTGCCCTTCTCCACCACGAGCAGCGACACCCCGCCCGCGCCGTCGCCTCCGGTGCGAACCGCGGTGACCACGTAGTCCGCGCGCACGCCGGAGGTGATGTAGGTCTTGGCGCCGTTGACGATGTACTCGTCGCCGTCGCGAACGGCTTTGGTGGTGAGGTGACCGACGTCGGAACCGCCGCCGGGTTCGGTGATGGCGAGCGAGCCGATCTTCTCCCCTGCCAGGGTCGGCTTGACCCAGCGCTCGATGTGCTCGGCGTTGCCGGTGGCGGCGATGTGCGGGACCGCGATGCCGCAGGTGAACAGCGAGGCGAAGAGCCCGCCGGAACCGCCCGCGTAATGCAGTTCCTCGCACACGATGGCGGCGTCGATGGCGTCGCCGTCCGAACCGCCGACGGCCTCGGGGAACTGCACCCCGAGCAGGCCCAGCGCACCGGCCTTCTTGTGCAGCTCACGCGGGATCTCCCCGTCGCGCTCCCAGTCGGCGAGGTACGGGAGCACCTCGCGCTCGGCGAATCCGCGCACGGTGGCGCGCAATTCGCGACGCTCGGGGCTTTCCCACAGATTGACGTAGCTCACAGCAGCTCCACGGGGATCTCGATGTGGCGAGCCCGGAGCCATTCCCCGAGCCCCTTGGCCTGCGGATCGAAACGGGCCTGATAGGCCACGCCCGCGCCGAGCAGACCCTCGACGATGAAGTTCACGGCGCGCAGGTTCGGCAGGACGTGCCGGGTGACGGGCAGGCCGGCCGCCTCGGGCAGCAGTTCGCGCAGCGCGTCCACGGTCAGGGCGCCGACCAGCCAGCGCCACTGCTCGTCGGTGCGGACCCAGACGCCGATATTGGCGTTGCCGCCCTTGTCGCCGCTGCGCGCCAGGGCGATCGTGCCGAGCGGGACGCGCCTGGTCTCGCCTGCCGGAAGCGGTTCGGGCAGTGCGGGTTCGGGCACGTCGGCCAGTTCGAGGGTCTCGCCCGCGGGCGCGATGTCGACCGTGCGGCCGTCGGCGAGCACCGCGGTGTGCGGAACTTCCTTGGAGTCCACGTAGCCCGGGGTGAACACCCCGTACGGACCGCCGTTGCCAGGCAGTGAGGTCAGCGAGAAGCCCGCGTAGCTGGCGAGCGCCAATTCCACGGCGACACTGGAGAATCCGCGGCCGACCTTGTTCGGGTCCGGGTCGCGCACCACGCAGCGCAGCAGCGCGCTGGCCTGCTCCTCGGTCTCGGCGTCGGGACGATCCAGCCGGGCCAGGGTCCAGTCCAGCTCGGCCGGGCGCACCGGCAGCCACGACTCCAGCTGCCGTTGCGCCAGTTCGGCTTTGGCCTCGATGTCCAGGCCGGTGAGAATGAACTCCATCTCGTTGCGGAAGCCGCCGATGGTGTTGATCGAGACCTTGGTGGTGGGCGGCGGCGCTTCGCCGGTCACCCCGCTGATCAGCACCCGGTCCGGGCCGTCCTGGGTGAGCGCGATGCTGTCCAGGCGGGTGGTCACGTCGGGTCCGGCGTAGCGCGCGCTCTGGATCTCGTACATGAGCTGGGCCTCGACCGTGTCGACGGTGACCGCGCCGCCGGTGCCGGCGTGCTTGGTGATCACGGTGCCGCCGTCGCGGCGGACCTCGGCGATCGGGAAGCCGGGGCGGTTCAGGTCGGCGATCTCGGTGAAGAACGCGAAGTTGCCGCCGGTGGCCTGGGTGCCGCATTCGATGACGTGCCCGGCGACCACCGCGCCCGCGAGCGCGTCGTAATCGGTTCGGCCCCAGCCGAAGTGGGCCGCGGCCGGTCCGACCACCAGCGCGGCGTCGGTGACGCGGCCGGTGACCACGATGTCGGCGCCGGAGTTCAGGCATTCGGCGATGCCCCACGCGCCCAGGTAGGCATTGGCGGTGAGCGGGGCCCCGAGTCCGAGTTCGCTCGCGCGCGGCAGCAGATCATCGCCGGTGACGTACGCGATCTTCGGTGCGAGACCGAGCTTCTCGGCCAGTTCGCCGACGCGCTGCGCCAGGCCTGCGGGGTTGAGGCCGCCCGCGTTGACCACGATGCGCACGCCCCGGTCCAGGGCGAGGCCCAGGTTGTTCTCGAGCTGGCGCACGAAGGTCTTGGCGTAGCCGAGGTTCGCGTCCTTCATGCGGTCGCGGCCCAGGATGAGCATGGTGAGCTCGGCGAGGTAGTCGCCGGTGAGCACGTCGAGCTGCCCGCCCTCGAGCATTTCCCCCATGGCGCTCATCCGGTCGCCGTAGAAACCGGAACAGTTGCCGATCCGAATGAGCTCCGGGTCGTCGGCGAGCTGACTCATGACTGGGCCTCCCTGTGCACCCGCGCGCGGCGCGGCGTCATCGCCGCGTTCCGAACAAGGGTCACATCGGCCCGGAAAAAAATCAAGCCTGCGTGCTTGTTAATTGCCGAAGGGCCGAGCCCGGCCGCCGATCTCCCCCGGTCGGGGACATAACGGAGATTTCCGGCACCAATCCGCCCGGCCCGCGGCGGTCGCGCCCGAGCGAGCAGGCAGACTCATCCCGTGACGATTCTGATGCTGGCCCTGGCCGGATTCCTGCTCGGCGGCGCCTACTCGCTGTGGAAGACCTCGCGGCCGCTGGCCTTCGGACTGGTGAGCCTCGCGGTGCTCGCGGCCCTGGGCGCGTTCCTCTGGCGCTGACGGGCGTTCCGGGGCGACGGACGGCGGCCCGGGAATCCGAGCCGCCCACCTCGCCGAAGTCCGGCTACTCGGCTTCCAGGCGATAGATGCGCAGGTCTTCCGGCACGCCGCTGAGCGGGGCCGCGAAGAAGCTGCGGCGATAGAGCTTCACGCCGAACCCGAGCTGTTCGAGGGTCTCGGCCGAGAGCTTCTCCAGGGTGACCGCCGACAACATCGTGTTGCCGTTGCCGCCCGCCGCCATGACCCGGGCCGCGATGGTGACGTCCACGCCCAGCCAGTCACCGCCGATCTCGCGCGGGGAGCCGGTGTGCAGGCCCATCCGCATCTGCGGGCGGTAGCCGTCGATGGAGACGCCGGCCAGGTTCTCCTTGGCCGCGACCGCCGCCTGCAACGCGCGATCGGCCGAGGGGAACACGGCCATGAGGCCGTCGCCCATGCGCTTGATGACCTGGCCGCCGCGCTCGGCGACCGGCGGCTCGATGGCCTTGGCGACCCGGCGCAGCAGTTCCAGGGTGGCCTCGTCGCCCGCGGCGAGCGACCAGCTCGAGAACGCCACCAGGTCGGTGAACATGATGGTGACGTCCTGCGGGCCGCGGCCCTTGCCGACCCGTTCCAGCATGGCCTGCCACACCTGCAGCGCGCCCAGGCCCAATTCCTTGGCCGCGCTCGGCGAATCACCGAGCGCTTTGTCCGCCGCGCGGGCCACCGCTCGCGCGCCGCCCGGGCCCGAGACCGAGAGCGGATCGCCGAACGCCGGATCGCCGGGCAGATTCTCCCGGGCCTTGCGAATGACGCCGATCAGATCCCCGCGCTGATTCGCGGCGTTGACCAGGGCCGAGAGTTGACCCGGGAAGCGCGCGCCCGACCTGCGGCGGCCGGCTTCGGAACCGTCTTCCAGCACGTCATCGGCCAGTTCGGCCGGGGTGAGCGGAATGACCACATCGCGGTCGATCTTGCGGGGCTCGCGCCCGCGCGCGCCGTTGAAACCGCGCGACCGGCTGCGATCGGTCCCCAGTCCCTCCGTGCGGGACGCGTCGGACGCGTCGTCGCCACCTTCGGAGGGTCGTTCGCTCACGCGGAGAGCGTATCTCAGCCCTTGATCGCCGGATGGATGAATGACCGCCACCTGACACCTCCCGATCGGTTCGAGCGGCCACATCTTTGGACCCGCCGATTGTTTGAGTGCTTTGGTTGCTGTTGCGATGCTACCCATGCCCAATTGGCGGGGCCAGAAACTACGCGCCCCCTGCGACGGTATTCACATCCTGTTCATCCGGCGGGGTGGGCGGCCCGGAACGGCACCGGCCCGATGCGAGATTTCGCATCGGGCCGATGTGCCGCCGATCCGGGCAGTGGCCGGCGGCTCCCTGGGCAGGGTCTCTACGCGTCGCGCTTGTTCACCATGAACAGCGCGGCGCCGAACACGATCGCCACGAATGCGGCGAAGTACACCAGGCTGCCCCACGGGCCCCAGTGCCAGTTGATACCGGTGATGTCCTCGGTCTGGCCGACCGTGTAGAAGCGCGAGGCGTTCTGGAAAGGCATGAACGCGCCCACATTTCGGCCGAAGCTGCCGAAGACGCTGAGCAGCGTCTCGAGCACGGTCGGCAGCAGGATGACGATGGACACCGCGGCCGCGGTCTGCCGGACGAGCACTCCGACGCCGATCGCGAACAACACCGCGAGGAAAGCGTAGACGGGGACGCCGTAGAGGCCGCGAACGGTGTCCGCGTTCAGCACGAGCAGGTCGGCGTCCGAGCCCGCGATCACCTTTGCCAAGCCGAAGGCGAGCAGGCTCAGCACCCCGATGAGCACCGCGCCGAACACTCCGATGAGCACAGCCTTGGTGACCAGAACCTTATCCCTGGCAGGGGTTGCCAGAAATGTGCTGCGGATGGTTCCGAAGCGGTATTCACTGGTGACCGCGAGGGCCGCCATGATCATCAGCACCAGGACGCCGAAGCCGCTGACACCGCCCAGGGCGTTCGTCAGGGTCAGCGAGTCCTTGCCGAAGATCGCGCCGAGCGCGGCGAAGCCCAGGCCGAGCACCACGATCACCGCGGTGCACCACCACGGCGAACGAGTCGAGGTGAGCTTGATACGTTCCGCTGCGAGCACGCCCATCAGAGCGCACCTCCCATCACCTGGTCGAAGCCTGCACCGTGGTACTCCACCGCACCACCGGTCATCCGCATGAACGCTTCCTCGAGCGAGGCCCGCTGCGGGGACAGCTCGAACAGCGTGATGTCGTGCGCGCCTGCGAGTTTGCCGACCACGTCGCTGGTCACCCCGGCCACCACCAGCGCCGCGCCCTCGGCATCCGCGCCGTCCTCGCGCACGGTCATCCCGTTCGAGGTGAGCAGGCTGCGCAGCTGGTCCAACTGCGGACTGCGCACGCGCACAGACTGTTCCGAGGAGCGCTCGATGAATTCCTTTGTGCTGACGTCGGCCATGAGCTGCCCGCGGCCGATGACGACGAGATGCTCGGCGGTCTGCGCCATCTCCGAGAGCAGATGGCTCGAGACCAGCACCGTGCGGCCCTCGGCGGCCAGGCGCTGCATGAAGCGGCGGATCCACAGGATGCCCTCGGGATCGAGGCCGTTCACCGGCTCGTCGAACAGCAGCACCTTCGGGTCGCCGAGCAGCGCGCCGGCCAGGCCCAGGCGCTGGGACATGCCGAGCGAGAAGCCGCCCGCGTTCCGGTTGGCGACCTCGGCGAGGCCGACCAGGCGCAGCACCTCCTCCACGCGCGCCACCGGAATGTCGTTGGACGCGGCCAGCCAGCGCAGATGCGCCCGGGCCGAACGGTTCGGATGCACCCACTTGGCATCCAGCAGCGCGCCCACCGATTCGAGCGGGCGCAGCAGATCGCGATACGGCTTACCGTCGATGAGCGCGGTGCCGGAGGTCGGCTCGTCCAGACCCAGAATCATGCGCATGGTGGTCGACTTGCCCGCCCCGTTCGGGCCGAGAAAGCCGGTCACCTGCCCCGGGCGGACCGTGAACGACAGATCCGACACAGCGACGGTTTGCCCGTAGTGTTTGGTCAGGCCCCTCAGTTCGATCATGGGGACCAGTCTTCCCCAACTCTCGTGCTCGCACTATCGACCCGAGGTCGCGCTTCGGATACGCCTCGAGGATGACCCGGGCGGGGAAAGCCCCCGGGCCGACCCCCGGAAGAACCCGGAGCCGAACCGAGAACGGCGCTGACGAGTCAATGGTCACGGCGACAGGCTGGTGCGCCGGCTGTTCGCTCCGGGCTGACGACACGGAAACTTGGCTGGCGCAGGTGGACCCGACTCGCGGCGGAACGTAGCAGCAATCGAGACCGCACCGGTGTGACCACCCGGCCGGGGTCGCGTGCTCGCCCGGACGCCGCGCGAATGTCCTGCGCGCCGCCCAGACGGGAGTCAGAGCTCGGGCGACGACGCCTGGGCCCAGAAGCGTTTCGGAATGCGGCCCGCCGCGCGAGCCAGGCGGCCCGCCTCCACGGCGTGCGCCATGGCCTTCGCCATCGCGGCGGGTTGGCGGGCGCGCGTCACCGCGGTCGCGAGCAGGACCGCCGAGCAGCCCAGTTCCATCGCCAGGGCCGCGTCGCTGGCGGTGCCGATGCCGGCGTCCAGGATGACCGGGACGTTCGCGGCGGCCACGATCATCTCGATGTTGTGCGGATTGCCGATGCCCAGGCCGGTGCCGATGGGCGAGCCCAGCGGCATCACCGCGGCGCAGCCGATGTCCTCCAGGCGGCGCGCGAGCACCGGATCGTCGTTGGTGTACGGCAGCACGATGAAGCCGTCGTCCACCAGTTGCTCTGCGGCGGCGACCAATTCGATGGCGTCGGGCAGCAGGGTGCGCTCGTCGGCGATGACCTCGAGTTTGACCCATTCGGTGCCAAGGGCCTCGCGCGCGAGCTGGGCCGTGAGCACTGCCTCGGCGGCGGTGCGACAGCCCGCGGTGTTGGGCAGCGGGGCGATCTCGAGCTTCTTCAACAGGTCGAGCACCCCGGTCCCGCCGGCGGCGTCCACCCGGCGCATGGCGACGGTGGTCAGCTCGGTGCCCGAGGCGACCAGAGCCTCCTCCAGCACCGAAAGGCTTTCCGCGCCACCGGTGCCCATGATCAGCCGGGAACCGAACTCGCGGCCCGCGATGACCAGCGGATCACCGGCGCTAGCCACCCTGCACCGCCGTGAGCACCTCGAGCTCCCAGCCGCGCTCGACCGGCTCGTCCCACCGCGACTTCGGGAACAGCGCGCCGTCCACCGCAACCGCCACGCCCTGGCAGGGCAGGTTCAGCGCCTCCAGCACCGCACGCACCGACGGCGCTTGCGCGAATTCGTGCTCCTCACCGTTGACGGTGATGGCGACCGGGATAGCGGTCATCGGGTTCCTCCTGGGTGGATCGGGGCGGACGGGACGGACCGTGGGGATTGCGCGCCGGACCGGGTGAAGCGTCCCGGATCCGCGGCACGCGCGGCGGGCAGGACGGATCCGGCGAGCAGCTCGACCACCGCGTCGGCGGTGACCGGGACGCCGAGAATCCCGTTGCGGCCGTGTCCGGTCGCGGCGATCACGCGCTCGTCGAGATACCCGATGAGCGGCAGGTTGTCCGGCGAACCGGGCCGCGAACCCGCTGTGGCCTCGGCGAATTCGTACTCGCCGATGCCGGGGAAGATCGCTTCCGCGTCGGTGATGAGGTCGCGCACGCCCGCCACGGTGACGGCGGTGTCGAAGCCCGCCTCGTACTGCGTTGCGCCCAGCACGATTCCGTCACCGCGCGGCACCAGGTAGATGGGCCTGCCGTGCACACGCGCCCGAATCACGTGCCGCGGCTGCGGCGGCGCGCTCGGCCGCCGCCGCAATCGGAGTATCTCCCCCTTGACCGGTCGCACGGGCAAGCCCGGCCACAGTTCGGCCGAGGCGGCCCCGGCCGCGAGCACGATGCGATCGTGGGGAAGCTCGCGCAGCACCAGAGCACCCGGCGTTACCCCGGCACCGGCACAGTCCACGCCATCGGTAGCAGCACCCGGACCGCCGGTTGCCGAGCCCAGATCGCCGACAGCAGAGCCCAAATCACCCGCGGCAGAGCCCGGGTGGCCGGCGGCAGACTCCGGGTCGTCGGCGAGGGCCACACCGGTTGCGGGGTCCAGGCCACGGGCGGGGTTCATGTCACCAGCGAAGTCGACCCCCCTTGCAAAGTTTTCGGCGGTGGCGGTTGCCCTGCCCCCGGCGACGGTCGTGTCACCGGCAACCGGCTCGGCCACGATGCGTTCGGTCCGGAACTCCACCCCCGCCCGCGCACACGCGCTGCGCAGGGCGGCGACCAGGGCGCGGTTGTCCACCGCGGGCTCGTCGGCGGCCAGCAGTCCGGCGCGGACCGTCCGGCCCAGCCCCGGTTCCGCCGCGCGGATTCCCGCACGATCCAGCAGGCGCAGGCGCTCGGTTCCGGGCGTGCCGATCGCGGCCGGCGCACCGTCCCGGGTCGGTGGGTTCGCTTCCGCGGATGGCCCGGGCTGCCCCGTCGTGGCGGCCGAGATCGCTCCGGGCGCGGGTCGCGGGCCGGTTCCCGAGGTGGCCGCCGACGCTGTCGCCGCTGCGGGCGAAGAAGGGATCACGTCGCCGCCGGACAACGAAACCCCTTCCGTCACAGCCGAATCGGGTGCGGCCGCGACGGTGGCGTCCGGGAAGCCGGGCAGCTCGTGCGCGTTGACCCAGTCGGCGACGGTGCGCAGGTCGGCGGCGTCTGCGCTGTCCAGGGCCACGGTCAGGGTTTCGCGGGCGGTGAAGAGTTCGATGCCGGTGACCGCGGTCAGGCGGGCGGCGAAGGCGGGCCAGCGGGCCAGGGAGGCCGCGCCGAACTCCAGGGCCGCGTCCTCACCGGGCCAGCCCTCGGACAGGGGTGCGAGCATGCCGCCCGCGACCCAGGACGCCCCGGCGCCGATCGCGGGATCGAACAGCGTGACCGTCCAGCCCGATTCGGCGGCCCGCCATGCGATCGAGAGACCGATCACACCGCCGCCGACGACGGCCAGAGTCCGCATCCGCTTCCACCTCACCAATGCCCGGGGAACAGCCCCGGGGCCTGCACTGACAGCGAACACGAGCGCTCAGGTCGCGTTCTTCGAACGACCGCATCACGCATCAGACGCGGCTGCGTTTCGTTTCGCCCCACCAAGGTATCGCGACTAGCGTCGAGCCCGTGCAACCCTCCCACCCGAACAGGCCCGCATCGCCGCGGGAACGCCTGGCCGCGGCCCGGCTGTACCTGTGCACCGACGCCCGTCGGGAGCACGGTGACCTGGCCGCCTTCGCCGAAGCCGCGCTCGCAGGCGGCGTCGACATCATTCAGCTCCGGGACAAGGGTTCGCCGGGCGAGCAACAGTTCGGCTCGCTCGAGGCCAAGGCCGAACTCGGGGCCCTGGCCGAACTGAAGGCCGCCGCCCGCAGACACGGGGCGCTGGTCGCCGTCAACGACCGCGCCGACATCGCCCTCGCCGCGGGCGCCGACGTCCTGCACCTGGGCCAGGGCGACCTACCGCCCTGGTACGCCCGCCGCATCCTGGGCCCGGACGTGGTCATCGGCCGCTCCACGCACAATCGCGCGCAGGCCGGACTGGCCGCGATCGACGAGCACATCGACTACTTCTGCACCGGCCCGGTCTTCGCCACCCCGACCAAACCCGGCCGCCAGGCCGCCGGCATAGATCTGGTGCGCTCGACGGCCGATTCCCACACGAGACGCCCGTGGTTCGCCATCGGCGGCATCGACGACGAACGCCTGCCCGAGGTCCTGAACGCCGGTGCGACCCGAATAGTGGTGGTACGCGCGATCACTCACGCCCGCGACCCCGAGGCCGCCGCCCGCGCCCTGAAGCAGCGCGTCCTGGACAACACCGGCTACTGAGCGCCCGAGACCAGGACGGCACACGACTCCGAGCTGACAACGGACGCCAACGACCGCTCCCGTCGCGTCAGTGCACTCGACAGCGCTCCGGGCGATCGCCGGTCAGGGCACCGAGTCCAGGCGGATCGGGACGCCGTTCAGGTGCGACATCCCGGCCAGGCGTTCGACATCCGGGAGGGCGCTGGACATCAGGTCGTTCACGTTCGCGCCGCCCGCGGCATTGGCGCGCTGCCAGCCTCCGCGGTGACCCCAGCCGTGCGGGATGGCCACCGTGCCCTCGGTCATGTCCTCGGTACAGCGGGCGACGAGCTCGATCGAGCCGTGCGGCGAGGTGACCCGGCAGCGGTCGCCGTCGGAAATCCCGGCCACCGCCGCGTCTTTGGGGTTCACCCGGGCCGCGTGCTCGCGATCACCGCGCATGAGCGGTTCCACGTTGTGCATCCAGGAGTTGTGCGACTTGATCTCGCGCAGGCCGATCACGCGCAGCGGAAAGGCCGGATCGACCGGCTCCGGGGTGAGCTCGGTCAGCTCGGCGCGAATCTCCGGCGGCGCGAGATGCACCCGCCGATCCCGGTGCCGGACCACGTGCCCGAGCACGCCGGTGGTGATGTGGTCGGCCAGCACCACCCCGTGCGGATGACGGCGCAGCATCTTCAGGCTCAACCCGTTGCGGCGCAGGCCGAATCGATCGCCGTAGGGCCCGACGCGCAGGGCCAGATCCACCAGCAGCCGCGGCGTCGGGCGGGCCGAAGCGCCGCCCGGCAGCCGACGCCGCAGCGCACTCCACAGGCGGCCGGTGGCCTCGGGCCCGATGACGAAGGGCTGCACCCCGATTCGGGTGGCTATGTCGTCGATGATGCGCCATTCCTCGCGGGCCTCGCCGTCCGGTTCCAGCACCCGCTCGGTGTACTGCGTGTACGGCGTCGGCGCGAGGGCGGTGAAGGGCAGCGGAATGTCGTCGCGTTCCAGGAAGGTCGTCGCGGGCAGGATGTAATCGGCGGTGCGATTGGTCTCGTTGACGTACAGGTCGATCGATACGAAGAGGTCGAGATGCGGTAGGGCGTCGGCCAATTCGCGGCCGTTGGGCAGCGAGGACACCGGATTGCCCGCGGAGGTGAACAGCGCCCGCAGCTGCCCCGGCCCCGGCGTGGTGATCTCCTTGGCCATGATGGCGGCGGGGAAGGTGCCGAGCACATCCGGGAAATCGCCGATCCGCGACCGCGATTTGCCGTACCTGATCAGTCCGAGCCGGGCGTTGAGCTCGGACACCGCCACCAGCTCGCGGCCGAACACCGAACCGCCTGGCACGTCGAGATTGCCGGTGACCAGCGCCAGCGCGTCGATGAGGAAGGCCACCAGGGTCGCGTGCCGTCCCAGGCAGGTGCCGGTGCGCCCGTAGACGGCGGCGGTGGTGGCCCCGGCCAGGTCCCGGGCCAGCGTCCGCACCCGATCCGGGTCCAGGCCGGTGATCGCGGCGGTCGATTCGGGGGTGAAGCGGGCCACCGCATCCCGCAGTTCGGCGACCTGGGCGGCCTGTTTCCGCAGCGCGCGCTCGTCCGCCAGGCCCTCCGCGAAGATGACCTGCAGCAGGGCCGCCAGCAGCCAGGCATCGCTGTCCGGGCGCACCCCGACGTGTTCGAAGAGCCGGGCGGTCTCGGTCCGGCGCGGATCCACGACCACCACGCGCCCACCGCGTTTGGTGATGGCGGTGAGCCGGTCCCGGATGCGCGGAGCGCTCATGGCGGAGCCGTGCGAGACGAGCGGATTCGCGCCGAGCATGAGCAGGAAGTCGGTGCGATCCAGATCCGGCACCGGCACCGTGGTGAGCGAGCCGTAAAGCAGATGGCTCGCGACGAAGCGGTTGTTGATGTCCTGGGAGCCCGCCGAATACACGTGCCGCAGCCCGGCGGCCAACTGAAAGCCGACCAGCCACAGCGTATGCGAGTAGGAGAACGAGGACGGATTGCCGAAATACCAACCGAGGCTTTCACGCCCGTGCTCGCCGATGACGGCGCGCAGCCGACCGCCGATGTCCTCCAGGGCCGCGTCCCAGCTCACCCGTTCGAAGCCGTTCTCGGTGCGGCGCAGGGGATATCGCACCCGATCCGGATCGTTCTGCACCTCGGTGAACGCGATCCCCTTGGGACAGGCGTTGCCGCGCGAGAGCGGGTGCTCCTTGTCCGCGCGCAGCCGCACCAGCTTTCCGTCCTCGACGGTGGCGATCAGGCCGCAGAGCGGCTCGCAGATCCGGCAGTAGGTAGGAACCTCGCGCGTGCTCACGCCCTCAAGACAACACCTGCGCGAGAGTGAGGAACAACACATTTCCGGCCAGATCGGCTGCGGCCGCCGGGCCGGACGCGGGCTCGGCGGCCCCGATCCGGGCGGTGCGCGCCGCACCGTCGCCACCGTGCCCGTTGCCGCCGGGCAGCAACCACAGGAAACCGCCGTCGGCCAGGTCCAGGGTCCGGGGCAGGGCCGCGGCCACCGCGCCGGGATCGTCCACCCCGTCCAGGCTCACCTGGGTCGGGATCGCCCGCAGCGCCGGCCACGCGGCCGCGAACCCCGGGTGCAGCAGGCGCGCCTCGACCTGGTCCTCCGGGATCCACGCCAGTTCGCGACTCTCGATATTGCCGCGCAGCTTCAATCGCTGCGCGCTGTCGGCGACGACCGTCGTATAGGTCCAGCCGCTGGGGGCGGTCGAGGTCACCCGGGACCCGCGCACCCGGATCGCGCCCGCGGTGATGCCCGCTTCCTCCTCGGCCTCACGGACCGCGGCGTGCACACTGGTCTCGTGACTGTCCCGAGCTCCGCCGGGCAGCGCCCAGGTGCCGCCCTGATGACTCCACGCCGCGCGATGCTGCAACAGCACCGCCGATCCGCCGTCGGCGAGCGGGGCGCGCAGCAACAGTCCAGCGGCGCCGAAACGACCCCAGTGGCGGGTGCCATCGGGGCTCTTCGACCAACCGTCGCCGTCACCACGCATACGTCAAATCCCATCGTCGGTCCCCGTCGCGCACGCCGCCGGGTCTTCCCGCGTCACGGCACGGGTACATCCACAATAAGCTCATCCGACAGCAAGTAGTCGTTCGTACGAATTCGGTCAGTGGGAGGTGAGCATGGCTCGCACCGAGCAGCTACGGCTCGACGAGCTGTCCCCGCGCGCCGCGGCCGCCGCCGTACGGAAACGATTCGCCGCCACCGAGTTGCGGTTCTTCGTCCGGTCCTCGCCCGCCAAACTGCTCGCCGTCGGGTTGCTGCTGCTCGGTTTGTGCGTGGCGGCGGGCGCGGTCACCGCGACCGCGGTGACCGACCGGCAACACGCACTGGACGTGCTGCTCGACGAATCCGAAATAGACGCGAATTCCGCGCAGCGGCTCTACACCTCGCTCTCGGTCGCCGACGCCTCGGCCGGCACCGCCTTCATCTCCGGCGGGCTCGAACCCAAACCGGTGCGCGACCGCTACAACCAGGCCCTGGGCGAGGCGGCCGCGGAATTGGTGACGCAGTCCAATCGCAGTGGGGACGACGCGGATTCGTACCTGCGCACCGGGATCGCGACCGGGCTGCCGGTGTACAGCGGGCTCGTCGAGACCGCGCGCGCCAACAATCGCAGTGAGCTGCCCGTCGGCGCGGCGTACCTGAGCGAGGCGTCCAATCTCATGCAGGCGACGCTGCTGCCGATGGCCGCCGAACTGCAGGCGCATCGCGCCGCCGCCATCACCTCCACCCAGCGCAGTCACGTGCGCCCGCCCTGGCCGGCCATCGTGCTGCCGCTGCTGGTGGTCGCCGCCCTGCTGGCCGCGCAGTGGTTCCTGTTCCGGCACTGGCGCCGGGTGCTCAACCCCGGATTGCTGCTGGCCACGACGACCATGGTCGCGCTGCTGTCCTGGACGGTCGTCGCGGGCGTGTTCTCCGCGGTGGCGACCACGCATTCGCGCGACGACGGCAGTGTGCCGACCGCGGCGCTCACCCAGAGCCGCATCCTGGCCCAGCAGGCGCGCACCGCCGAGACCCTGAAACTGGTGCGCCGCGACGCGGGCACCGAATACGACCGCACCTACGACGCCGCCATCACCCGGTTGAGCTCGATTCTGTCCGGCTACGCCGACGACCGGCCCGGCGCGGCGCAGGTGCGGACCGCGAACGACGCCCTGGGTCGCTGGCGCGCCGCACACCAGCGCATGAACGAGGCCCTGTCCAAGGGCGATTTCATCGGGGCGGGCGCGGTGGCCACCGGACCGGGCACGAACGACGCGGCGGCCCAGGTGGACGCGCTGGACCGGGCCCTGGCCGACGGAATCGGTGATGCCCGGGACACGCTGCGGGACAACACCTCCCAGGCAGCCCGCGCCCTGGACCTGCTCGGCCCCGGCGCGCTGGTGCTGAGCACCGCGGCCGCCGTCTTCGTGGCGGCGGGTCTGTGGCCGCGACTACGGGAGTACCGATGAGCCGACTGAGCCGAAGACGACTATCCCGGAACGAGATTCCCGGCTCGGGGCCGGACACGCACCCGCCCGTGCTCGCCGGACCTCCCGCCACCCCCAAGCCGCGGACGGTGGCGACCATGGTGGCCGCGGCGGCCGCGGTGACGCTCGTCGCCGGGTGCGGATCGGACTCCGCTCCCCCGCCGCAGAGCACCCGCGTGCCCAGCTACGTGGAGCCGCCGCTGCCCTCGGGCGCCATTGCCGCGCAGACGCATTCGGCGCTGCCGCCGGTCAACGAGACCTGCGCCGACCCGACCGCGAGCCTGCGCCCGTCCTTCGCCAAGGACGGCGCCAACGTCAGCGCCATCCGGGCCCGCGGCCGGCTGCTGGTCGGGCTCGATCCGGGCAGCAATCTGTTCAGCTTCCGCGATCCGACGACCGGCGCGCTGGACGGCTTCGACGTCGACATCGCCCGGGAACTGGCCCGCGATCTGCTCGGTGATCCCGAGCTCATCGAGTACCGCATCCTCGGCTCGGCCGACCGCGAACGCGCGCTGCAGGAGCGCACCGTCGACGTCGTGGTCAAGACCATGACCATCACCTGCGACCGCGCCGAGCACGTGTCGTTCTCCACCTCGTACCTGCAGGCGCACCAGCGCGTGCTCACCGCCAAGACCTCCGGCATCTCCGGCCTCGGCGATCTGGCGGGCAAGCGGGTGTGCGTCGTGCGCGGCACCACGTCGCTGGACCGCATCCGGCGCGAACAGCCCGCCGCCTCGATCCTGACCGTACCCAGCTGGGCGGACTGCCTGGTCGTGCTGCAGCAGCGCCAGGTGGACGCCATCAGCACCGACGACACGCTCCTGGCCGGGCTCGCGGTCCAGGATCCGATCACCCACGTGGTCGGCCCCGACCTGAGCACCGAGCAGTACGGCATCGGCATGCCCAAGGGCGCGGACGATCTGGTCCGCCACGTCAACGCGACCCTGGAACGCATTCGCTCCGACGGCACCTGGAACCGCGTCTACGAACGCTGGCTGGCGTCCCCCCTCGGCGACGCCGCGGTCCCCCCGCCACCCCGCTACCGGGACAACGCATGAACGGCACCGAACCCCACACCCCCGACCCCGCCGAGCACGAGACCGCGGCCGCCCCCGAAACCCACCGCTCCGAGGACCCCGGTCCCGCAACCCAATTCACCGAGCGCACGAACGAGGCGCCGGACACCGGTGGCACGCCGGTGTCCGATCCCGCCTCCGCCGGGCCGGCGATACAGGCGCCCCCGCGCACAACGCAACGCCCCGGGCACGACGCACCGCTCCCGGCCACGCGGGCAACCCAACGATCCTCGGACAGCGAACCCGACGCGGTAACACCGCCCAACCACGAAACCGGCTCTGCACAAGACGATTCCGCCCCGACCTCCGGCGGCGCAAAGGGAGAGACGACCCCGGGCACAGCGGAACGACAGGAGCCGCACGCACCTGGCCCGGCCACCCGGGCGACCCAGCGATCCATGGACAACGAGGCCGAGGCAGTGTCACCGCCGAACCAGCAAGACGTGACCGCGCGGGACGATTCCGCATCGGCCTCCGGTGGCCCGGCAACACAGGCCACCCCGCGCGGGGCTGAGCTGCCGGACGGGGACGCAGCCGGTCCTGCCACCGGGGCAGAACAGCGACTCGCGGACGGCGAAACCGAAGCGGCAGTACCGAACCGGGGTGGGGCGGCCGCGGCGGGCGACGCCGCTCCCGCAGCCGGTGGACCGGCGACCCGGGCCACCACGCGCGCGGCGGAGCTTCCGGACCTGAACGTATCCGGCCCCGCCGCCGAGAACGCTCCGCCCGGGGGCGGGCTGCCGGGATTCCGGTGGCCCGCCGAGGGCGAGGGCGCGGACTCCGGGGGCGGCGAGAACACCGGGCGGGGAACGGCTCCGGACAGCGGGGGGCGGTCCGAGGGGGAGGCGCGGACACCTACCCGGCCGTCGCAGCGCACCGCGCGGCTGGCGCGGCCGCGGCCGCTGGTGCGGCGGCTGGGGGCGGGACTGGTGCCCATCCCGGCGGTGGAGCCGGTCGAGCCCGAGCAGGCGGTGCTGGCCGATCCGGTCGTGTCGCAGGGCCGCCGATTCTGCTGGCGCTGCGGGAAACCCGTGGGCCGGGCGATGGCCGGGCAGCCGGCGAAGACCGCGGGCACCTGTGACACCTGCGGCGCCGCTTACGATTTCCGGCCGTCGCTGTACCCGGGCGATCGGGTGGCCGGGCAGTACGAGATCCAGGGCTGTATCGCGCACGGCGGGCTGGGCTGGATCTACCTGGCCATCGACCGCAACGTGAGCGACCGGTGGGTGGTGCTCAAGGGCCTGCTGCACTCCGGCGACGCCGAGGCGCAGGCGGTCGCGCTGGCCGAACGGCAGTTCCTGGCCGAGGTGGCGCACCCCAGCATCGTCAAGATCCACAACTTCGTGGAGCACCCCGGACCGGACGGCTCCCCCGTCGGCTACATCGTCATGGAATACGTCGGCGGGCATTCGCTGCGCGATTTGCTCGACCAGTACAGGCGCCCGCAGCGCATGCCGATCGCCGAGGCCATCGCCTACGTGCTGGAAGTCCTGCCGGCCCTGGACTACCTGCATTCGGTGGGCCTGGCCTACAACGACCTCAAACCGGACAACGTCATGATCACCAGCGACCGGGTGGAACTCATCGACCTGGGCGCGGTCGCGCAGTTCGAGGCGTACGGAAACCTGTACGGCACCAGGGGTTTCCAAGCCCCGGAGATCGCCCGCACCGGACCGACCGTGGCCTCGGACATCTACACCGTCGGCCGCACCCTGGCGGTGCTGACCCTCGATCTGCCGATGGAGAAGGGCGCCTACGTCGAGGGCATTCCCGAGCCCGAGTCCCAGCCGGTGCTCGCCCGGCACGAGTTCTTCCACCGGCTGCTGCTGCGCGCCACCGATCCCGACCCGGATCGGCGCTTCGGCACCGCGCGGCTGCTGAGCAGTCAGCTCATGGGGGTGCTGCGCGAGATCCTGGCGCTGGAGACCGGGAACGAACACCCGCAGCTGTCCACGCTGTTCAGCCCCCCGCGTACCAGCTTCGGCACCGCGGAGGTCATCGCCCAGACCGACGGCATCATCGACGGCGTCCACCGCGACACCCTGCTGCGCCCGCGCGAGGTGATGGCCGCGCTGCCCGTCCCGATCATCGATCCGGCCGACCCGTCCGCGCCGCTGCTGGCCGGTGCGGCGCACCCCGAACCCCGGCATGCCCTGGACGAACTCCGCCACGCCCGCCAGCGCGCGGCGGCCGAACCCGGCGGCGCGCCCGCCACTTTCGACCTGGAGGTCACCCTCGCCGAAGCCCGGGCCCACCTCGACCTGGACGAGCCCGCGGCCGCCCGGGTACTGGTGGACCGGCTCGGGGCCGAAACGCAGGAGCCCGGCGACTGGCGGGTGGACTGGTACCTGGGCATGACCGAACTGCTGGAACAGGAGTACGAACGCGCCTTCGAGCACTTCGACGCCGTCCTGCAGGCCCTGCCCGGTGAGATCGCGCCCAAACTCGCGCTCGCCGCCACCGCGGAACTCGTTCTCCAGCACTGGGATTCCCCCGATCCCGAGGAATGGCGGGCCTACGCGGAGAACTACTACGCCACCGTCTGGCGAACCGATCGCGGGGTGGTCAGCGCGGCGTTCGGCCTGGCGCGGCAGCTGGCCGCCGCCGATGACGTCGCCGGCGCGGTGCGCGCCCTGGACGAGGTGCCCCCGGCCTCCCGGCACTACTTCGAGGCCCGCATGACGGCCGTGCACATGCTGCTGACCAGCGCGCCGGTCGCCGACCTCGAGGAGTCCACCCTGCACGTGGCCGCCGCCCGGGTCAAAGCGCTGCCGACGGGCGAGAGCCGCACCGCGCAGTTGCGCGTCATCGTGCTCGGCACGGCGCTGGGCTGGTTGCAGGCGGGCCGCACGCCGCGCACCGCGGAGGCCACCCTGCTGGGCGCGCCGTTCGGCGAACGAGAACTGCGGCGCGGCATCGAGATCGGCCTGCGCGGACTGGCCCGGTCGGCGCCCGGCCGCGGCCACCGCTACGCGCTGGTGGATCTGGCCAACGCGGTGCGCGCGAAGTCCTGGTTCTGACGAACAGGTAATGGCGCGGGCACTGTTCGCCTGCCCACGCCATTACCGGCTCGTTGACCGGATACCCGTACGGCGCACCGCGGTGGACCCCGGGGGCAGCCGGGGTCCGGCGGGACCGACGAGGGCGGGTCCCTGCCGCGGGGGTGCTACACGGAATCCGGGGGACCGGCTGACGCCGGCCCGGGACCTACTGTGCCAGAGCGATTGCGAGCAATTGGTGAAGGGGGTTCACCACACTCATCCGACCAGGTCGGCGGCCGCCCGGGCGATGGCGAGTTCTTCGTTGGTCGGCACCACGAGCACGGCCGTCTCCGCGCCCGCGGGCGAGATGTAGCGGGCCGAGCGGTCTTTCGCCGCATTGCGCTCGGGATCGACCGCGATGCCGAACCGCTCCAGACCGGCCAGCGCGGCGGCGCGCACCGCGGGGGCGTTCTCCCCCACCCCGGCGGTGAAGGTGATGGCGTCCACCCGGCCCAGCTCGACCAGGTAGGCGCCGATGTAGCGGCGCAGCCGGTGGATGTAGACCTCGAACGCGAGTCGCGCTGCGGCGTCCCCGGATTCGATGAGGCCGCCCAGCTCCCGGAAGTCGTTGACGCCGGACAGGCCCTTGAGCCCGGACTGCCGATTCAGCAGCGCGTCCACGTCGTCCACGTCCATGCCCGCGGTGCGGATCAGGTGAAAGATGATGCCGGGGTCCAGATCACCCGAGCGGGTGCCCATGACCAGACCCTCCAGCGGGGTCAGGCCCATGGTGGTGTCCACGGCCCGGCCGCCCCGGATCGCCGAGGCCGAGGCCCCGTTACCCAGGTGCAGCACAATCTGATTCAGCTCGCCGGGCTCCCGGCCCAGGAACTCGGCGACCCGGCCGGAGACGTATTCGTGCGAGGTGCCGTGGAAACCGTAGCGCCGCACCCCGTGCGCGGCGGCGACCTTCGCGTCGATGGCGTAGGTCTTGGCCGCCGGGGGCAGACCGTGGAAGAAGGCCGTGTCGAACACCGCGACCTGCGGGACGTCGGGCAGCAGGGCGCGCGCGCTCTCGATGCCGACCACGTTGGCCGGATTGTGCAGCGGGGCAAGGGCGGACAGCTCGGTGATGGCCGCGACGACGTCGTCCGTGACGAGCGTCGGCTCGTAGAAGACCTCGCCGCCGTGCACCACGCGGTGCCCGACCGCGCCCAGCCCCTCGTCGGCCAGATCATGCCCGCTCTCGGCGAACAGGCCGAAGACCAGGCGCAGCCCGGCGGCGTGATCCGGGACTTCGCCGTCGTGCTCGAAAGTCCGGCCGTCGCTGCGGTGTTCGATCGTCGGCGACCCCTCGGCCACCGGCTCACCGATCCGCTGCACCATGCCGGAGGCGATCACCTCGGCCGAGGCCGCGTCCAGCAGTTGGTACTTGATGGACGAGGACCCGGAATTGATCACCAGAACCTTCACAGCGACTCCCTCTCGACCGGCTCCCGCACAACTGTTTCCCGTATGTCCCGCACAACCGTTCCCCGCGTGAGTTTCTTCCGCGCTATCCGCCGGGTCCTACGACGCGGATTCCTGCTGCGCCTGAATGGCGGTGATCGCAACGGTATTGACGATGTCGGCGACCAGCGCGCCGCGCGAGAGGTCGTTGACCGGCTTGCGCAGACCCTGCAGCACCGGGCCGATCGCCACCGCGCCCGCGCTGCGCTGCACGGCCTTGTAGGTGTTGTTGCCGGTGTTGAGGTCCGGGAAGATGAAGACCGTGGCCTGCCCGGCCACCGCGGAATCGGGCAGCTTGGTGCGCGCCACGGTCGGCTCGATCGCGGCGTCGTACTGAATCGGGCCCTCCACCAGCAGTTCCGGGGCCCGCTGCTGCACGAGCTTGGTGCCCTCGCGCACCTTCTCCACATCGGCGCCCGAACCGGATTCGCCGGTCGAGTAGGACAGCATCGCGATCCGCGGATCGATGCCGAACTGGGCGGCGGTGCGCGCGGAGGAGATGGCGATGTCGGCCAGCTGATCGGCGGTCGGATCCGGCACCACGGCGCAGTCGCCGTAGGCCAGCACCCGGTCGGCCAGGCACATCAGGAACACGCTCGACACCGTGGAGACGCCGGGCGTGGTCTTGATGATCTCGAAGGAGGGGCGGATGGTGTGCGCGGTGGTGTGCGCCGCGCCGGACACCATGCCGTCGGCGACCCCCATGTGCACCATCATGGTGCCGAAATACGAGATGTCGCCCATGGTTTCGCGGGCGCGGTCGACCGTCATGCCCTTGTGGGCGCGCAGGCGCGCGTATTCCTCGGCGAACTCGTCGCGCAGCGGGCAGGTGCGCGGGTCCAGCACCTCGGCGGCCTCGATGTCCACGCCGAGTTCCGCGGCCCGGCCGCGCACGGCGGCCTCGTCACCCAGGATGGTGAGATCGGCGATCTTGCGCTGGAGCACCCGCCCGGCGGCCCGCAGGATGCGATCGTCGTCGCCCTCGGGCAGCACGATGCGCTTGCGGTCGTTGCGCGCGCGCTCGATGAGCTGGTACTCGAACATCTGCGGGGTGACGATGTTGGGGATGGGAATCTCGATCTGCCGCAGCAGTTCCCGGCCGTCGACCCGCTCCTCCATGAGCGCCAGCGCGGTGTCCACCTTGCGGATGCTGGACAGCGAGACCCGCCCGCGGGTGTGCACCGCGGCCTTGGCCGTCTCGAAGGTGCCCAGATCGGTGGCCAGGATCGGCAGTCTGGGCTTGAGGCCGCGCATCAGCCGGGCCACCGACTCCGGCGGCTTCATGCCGCCGTTCATGATGATTCCCGCCAGCGACGGGAAACCTTCCGCCTCATGGGCGTTCACCATCGCCAGCAGCACGTCCGAACGGTCGCCGGGGGTGATGACCGCGACGCCTTCGCTGAGCCGCTCCAGAATGTGCTCGATGGTCATGCCGCCGATGATCACGTCCAGGGCTTCGCGGTGCAGCAGTTCCGGGTCGCCGCTGTAGATCTCGCCGCCGATGGCCGCGCACAGCTCCTCCATGGTGGGGGCCTGCAGCAGCGGCACCTCCGGCAGGGTCCAGGACGGCACGGCGCACGCCTTGCGCAGCGCCTCGGTGTCGGCCTCGAGTTGCTCGGGCGCACAGCGATTGGCCACCACGGCCACCAATTTGGCGTGCTCGGAAACGAGTTCGGTGCGGCACAGCTCCACCAGCTGGGCCAGTTCGGCCGGCGTGCGGCCCAGCCCGCGCACCACCAGCAGCACCGGTGCGCCGAGGTTCACCGCGATGCGGGCGTTGAAGCGCAGTTCGCTGGGGCTGGCGACGTCGGTGTAGTCGCTGCCCAGGATGAGCACGGCGTCGCACTGTTTGGTCATGGCGTGATAGCGCATGACGATCTCGCTGATGGCCGCGTCCGGGTCGGCGTGCACCTGCTCGTAGGTGACGCCGATGGACTGCTCGTAGTCGTCATCGGCGGTGGAGTGCTCGAGCAGCAGTTCGAGGATGTAGTCGCGCTCGGTGGCCGAGCGGGTGATGGGCCGGAACACCCCGACCCTGGGTGTGGTGGCGGCCATCGCCTGCAGCACGCCGAGCGCCACCGTCGACTTGCCGGTGTCGCCCTCGGGCGACGCGATGTACACACTGGAGACCGGTGCAGCAGCCATGATCCAGAGCCTACCGACCGTTAAGTCCCGATTCGGGCGACTATGGCACGCAGGTGTCGCGTGCCACAGCCCGAACGGCCGCGCGAACGATCAGAGCGCGCGCAGGCGCGGCGCCAGATCGCGCTGGAACAGATCCAGGAATCGCCGCTGATCGTGACCCGGCGCGTGGAACACCAGGTGGTTCAGGCCCGCGTCCAGGTACGGCTTGATCAGCTCGACGGCCTCGTCCGGATCGCTGGCCACGATCCAGCGCTTGGCGATCTGCTCGATCGGCAGCGCGTCGGCAGCGGCCTCCATCTCGATGGGATCGGTGATGGAGTGCTTCTGCTCCGCGGTCAGCGAGAGCGGGGCCCAGAAGCGCGTATTCTCCAGCGCCAGTGCGGGATCGGTGTCGTAGGAGATCTTGATCTCGATCATCCGGTCGATGTCCTCGACCGTGCGCCCGGCCTTGGCCGCGCCCTCGGCCACCGCGGGCATCAGCTTCTCGGTGTACAGGTCCATGCCCTTGCCCGAGGTGCAGATGAAACCGTCGCCGGCGCGACCCGCGTACCGGGCCACCAGCGGGCCGCCCGCCGCGATGTAGACCGGGATGCCGCCCTTGGGCACGTCGTAGATCGACGCCCCGACGGTCCGGTAGTACTCGCCGTCGAAGTCGACGCGATCACCCGTCCACAGCGCGCGCATGAGATCCACCGACTCGCGCAGGCGCGCGAACCGCTCCTTGAACTCCGGCCATTCGCCCTGATACCCGGTGGCGATCTCGTTGAGCGCCTCGCCGCTGCCGACCCCGAGCATGATCCGCTCGGGGTACAGGCAGCCCATGGTCGCGAACGCCTGCGCGATGACCGCCGGGTTGTAGCGGAAGGTCGGGGTCAGCACCGAGGTGCCGAGCTGAATGCGCTTGGTGCGCTCGCCCACCGCGGCCATCCAGGCCAGGGAGAAGGGCGCGTGCCCGCCGTTGTGCCGCCAGGGCTGGAAATGATCGCTGACGGTGGCGCTGTCGAGGCCGTGCTCCTCGGCCGCCACCGCGATCTCCACCAGTTCCCGCGGGCCGAATTGTTCCGCCGACGCCTTGTATCCGAGTTTGAGGTCTGTCACCGCGCCACTCCTGTCGCCTTGTTGCGCTCGTTGTGCGGGCCAACCTCCCGCTGCCGGCCGCCCAGGACGCGACGTTGTCGTCGCGCCGGGCGGCTTACCTTCGCACGATAGTTCCGCCCCGGGCCCCGGTGTGCCGGGGGTCGCACCCGAGTGCTGCAACCGGCGCGGTCAGCGACCGTATTCCGGCTGCCGCACCTGGCGATTCGCCGTCGGCGACAGGTCCGGCCGTCGCTCCCGCGCCGCGGGCTGCCGAAATATCGCACGGTCGGCGGCAAGAGTGAAGAACGAGACAAAACCGGCCGCGCACGGGCGCAGCTACGCGGGGGCAAATTAGACTCGGGTCCGTGACCTCCACCGAAGAGCCGATCCTGTCCTATCTCACCGATATGGACGGCGTGCTGGTGCACGAGAACCACATGGTGCCCGGCGCCGACGAGTTCCTGGCCGAGTTGCGCGCCAACGAGATTCCGTTCCTGGTGCTCACCAACAACTCCATCTACACCGCCCGCGATCTGCAGGCCCGCCTCCGGCACACCGGCCTGGAGATCCCCATCGAGTCCATCTGGACCTCGGCGCTGGCGACCGCGACCTTCCTCAACGACCAGCGACCCAACGGAACCGCCTATGTCGTGGGCGAATCCGGGCTCACGACCGCACTGCACGAGATCGGCTACGTGCTGACCGACAGCGAGCCGGACTACGTGGTGCTCGGCGAGACCCGCACGTACTCGTTCGAGGCCATCACCACCGCCATCCGGCTGATATCGGCGGGCGCGCGCTTCATCGCCACCAACCCCGACGCCACCGGCCCCTCGCGGGAGGGCATCCTGCCCGCCACCGGGTCGGTCGCCGCGCTGATCACCCGGGCCACCGGCAAAGAGCCGTACTACGTGGGCAAACCCAATCCGCTGATGATGCGCTCGGCGCTGCGCCGCATCGACGCGCACTCGCAGTCCACGCTCATGATCGGCGACCGGATGGACACCGACATCATCTCCGGGCTGGAAGCCGGACTGCGCACGATCCTGGTGACCACGGGCATCTCCACCCACTCGACGGTGGAGCAGTACCCCTACCGGCCCACCGCGATCCTGCACTCGGTCGCCGATCTGATCGGTAAGACCAAGGCGCCCTTCGACGCCTGAGGGTCGGCCGCCGGGCGGCGCCTAGCTCGGCGCGGGGGGCTGCTCGGCTTCGAGAGCGTCCAACGCCGCGGAGAGCGTGGTGAGCGCGTCGACGATCTCGGCGAAGCGCTCGGGACCCAACCGCGCGCCCAGTCGCGCCGAGATGTCCGCGTGCTGCGGGTGAATCCGGCGCACCGCCTCCCGGCCGGCATCGGTGGCGGCCACGAGTTTGGCGCGCCGGTGCAACGGATTCGGCCGATACTCGGCGAAACCCTTGTCCACCAGCAGATCCGCTATGCGCTGCACGCTCTGGCGCGTGATGCCCATCGCCCGCGCGATGCCGGCCACCGGCAGCGGCTCGCGCAACACCGCGCCGAGCACCTGCCACCAGGCGGCGGTGAGCCCGGCCGGCCCGGCCAATTCCTCTGCGATGGCGAGGAATTGGCCGTTGAGCTTGAACGAGGTGATGGCCGCCGTACTGAACAGTTCCTGTTCGGGGCTCGTCATTGCTGTTCCCGTCGTGCGGAGGGTCTCCCCTAGGTGGTGGCGGCCGCCGCGCGGCTCTGTTCGTAGTCGGCCAGCGCGAAGAAGCCGGCCGGATCATTGTGGCCGTAGAGCCGATGCCAGGCGTCGAGCACGTGCGGTTCGAAGAGGTCGAGCCGCGCGAAGATGGCGTGCGCGAAGTCGACCGGGGTGATGCCGCTGGCGGTGATGAGATCGGCGTCGATGACCGCGGGCTCGTAGACGAAGCCCTTGCCGCCCGAATACTCGGTCATGGCAAGGTATTCCGCCGCGTTGCTGGTGTGCTTGCGCTCGTCGAGCAGCCCCTCGACCGCCATGCCCCAGGTCGCGCCGCAGATGGCCGCGACCGGAACCCCCGACGCCAGGAACTCGCGCGCCGTGCGACCGAAGGCGGCCAGATCGCCGCGCTCCCAGGTCTCCGAACCGGGCAGGATCAGCATTTCGCTCATCGCCGGGGTCAGGTCGGCCAGCGTCAGGTCGGGCGTGACGCGCAGCCCGCCCATCGAGACCACCGGATCGGCGGTGAGCCCGACGGTGCGGACCTGCCAGGCGCCGGGCTCGCGGTGCCACAGCGTGCGGTTGATATGCGCGGTGACGTGCCCGACCTCCCAATCGGCGAAGGTGTCGTAAACGGCCAGGTGCACTGTCTTTGTCATGACAGTATCCTGTCATGTTTGACAGTATGCTGTCAATACTTGAGGCGTGAATCGCCGCAACCTGCGGAAACATCCCACTGGAACGGCGAAGGGGCCGGAACCCTGACGGTTCCGGCCCCTTCGGCCCGACTGTTCGAGCGGATCGGCTCGTGGCTTTCGCCGGCGGATCAGCCCAGCGCGCGATCCAGATCCGCGATCAGATCCTCGACGTCCTCCAGGCCGATCGAGATGCGCACCACGCCATCGGTGATGCCGATGGCCGCGCGTCCCTCCGGGCCCATGGCCCGGTGCGTGGTGGTCGCCGGATGCGTGATCAGCGTCTTGGCGTCGCCGAGGTTGTTCGAGATGTCGATGATCCGCAGCCCGTTCAGCACCTCGAACGCACGCTTCTTGGCCGCCTCCGGCGCCGCCTTCAGCTCGAAGGTCACCACCGTTCCGCCGCCGGACATCTGCGCCTGCGCCAGGTCGTACTGCGGATGCGACTTCAGGAACGGGTACTTCACCCAGGCCACCGCCGGATGCTGTTCCAGGAACTCCGCGATGCGCAGCGCCGAGTCGTTGGACTGGCGCACCCGCAGCGGCATGGTCTCCAGACCCTTGAGCAGCGTCCAGGCGTTGAACGGGCTCAGCGCCGGACCCGTATGGCGCATAAGGTTTTTCACCGGGCCGTCGATGTACTCGTGCGAGCCCAGGATCGCGCCGCCGAGCACCCGGCCCTGACCGTCGATGTGCTTGGTGCCGGAGTAGACCAGCACGTCCGCGCCGAGCTCGAACCCGCGCTGCAGCAGCGGGGTCGCGAACACGTTGTCCAGCACCACCTTCGCGCCCGCGGCGTGCGCCAGATCCACCACCGCGCGCACGTCCACCAGGGACTGCATCGGGTTGGACGGGGTCTCGAAGAACACGGCCTGGGTCGGCACCGAGAGCGCCTCGGTCCACTGGTCCAGATCCTCGCCGTCGACGAAGACGGTCTCCACGCCCCAGCGCGGCAGGATCTCGTTGGCCACGACGAAGCAGGAGCCGAACAGGCTGCGCGCGGCGACCAGGCGGTCACCGTTGCCCAGCAGCGCGGCCAGGGCGGTGAAGACCGCGGACATGCCGCTGGCGGTCGCGAAAGCCGCTTCGGCGCCGTCGATCAGGGCCAGCCTGTCCTCGAACATGGCGACCGTGGGATTGCCGTAGCGCGAGTACACGAAGTGCTCGATATCGCCGGTGAAGGACGCCTCGGCGGCCTCGGCGCTCTCGTAGACGAAGCCCGAGGACAGGTACAGCGCCTCGGAGGTCTCCTCGAAACCCGAGCGCCGCAGCCCGCCGCGCACACTGAGCGTGGCCGGGCCGACGCCCTCGGGCAGCGGCTTGTCGAACGCGCCACCGGTGATCATGACTGCCTCCACGGAAGTCCGTCCGCGCGCCAGCCCTCGACGCCGCGGTGTCCCTGCGCGTCGAGCGCGCCCTCGAAACCCTCGAGCACATTGAACGAAGGAGCCAGCCCGAGCGCGGTCGCCGCGGTGGCCGCCCCGATGGAGCGCTGCCCGGAGCGACAGATGAAGATCACCGGCGCGTCCGAGTCCGCGGCCCGATCGGCCAGCACCTCGCGGAGCTGATCGACGAACCGGGCATTGCGCGCGCCGCTGGTGTCGACCCATTCGATCAACGCCGTCGGGCGGCCGATGCCGCTGGTGTCGGGCACGCCCACGAAACGCCATTCGGCTTCGGTGCGCACATCCACCAGCACCGCATCCGGGTTGTCGCGCAACAGTTCCCACGCCTGCGTCGGCGTGATGTCACCCGCGTAGCTCACTTCGAACCTCCTGTGAATCCGCACTTGCCGCACCGTTGCCCGATGCGCGGCCAGGTCGTCACCCGGAGCACCCCACCGCGGAGGAGGGTTGCCGACCAGCCAGCCGGGGCTTGGCGCTGGTACTCATGACCTGGGTTGAGATTGACCGACATGTGGCCTCACTGTCAAACCATGATCCAGGTCAGGAATTGCACACCAGCCAGGCGCCGTCGTTCTTGGTGAAAGTCCAGGTCGAGGTGGAATCGCGGTCGTCCGAGCGCCAGGTCACCTGGGCCGTGGCGCGCTCACCCTCGATATTGGTGTCGGTCACCCGCACAATCGTGGATTTTCCGGCCTTTTCGCCCTCGGCCGGACGCATCGGGGAGCGCTGTTCGTCGAAGCCGGGGCACGCGGTCGACGGATCGAGGACGTCGGTGCCGCTGCGGGATTCGATGAAATTTCGGGCGGCGATGCCCAGCCGGTCCTTGTCTGTGACATTCTTCTCAGCCGGCGACAGCAGCGCCGACGCCACGATGCCGATCACCACCAGAACCGTGATGCCGATGGCGATCAGGAACGGCAGCATGGTTCTGGACTCGCGCTGATCGATGCGTTCGGGCTGGTCCTCGTCCTCGCTCATGACTTGATCATGCCTGGTCGAGACGGGTGTCCCGGCGGCGACACCGGCCCGCGCGCGGGGAGAGCATTCCCACAGTTCACCGCACCGGCGCGGGGAGTGGCGGCCGCCACCGATAGAATCGGCGCAATTCCCCCGCGAGGCCGGGAATGGCAGTACAGAGCAGCAACGCTGCAGCTTCGGGGGCCGTAGGGTGGTTCACTCGAAGCCAGGGCGTCAACTTAGCCTAAGCTAAGAACGACGGCTGAGACTTGACGGCAAGATAGTTTTCGACCAAAGGGTGCGCGAAGAATGACCGAACAGCTTGCGGGAACCGATGCAGCGACCCGCCCGCTTCGCATTGCGATCGTGGGCGCGGGCCCGGCCGGAATCTACGCCGCCGACGCGCTGATGAAGTCCGATACCCCCGCCGGTTTCGACGGGGTGAGCATCGACCTGTACGAGCGCATGCCCGCGCCGTTCGGTCTGATCCGCTACGGCGTCGCGCCCGATCATCCGCGCATCAAGGGCATCATCACCGCCCTGCACAAGGTCCTGGACAAGCCGCAGGTCCGCCTGCTCGGCAACATCGACTACGGCGTCGACATCACCCTGGAAGACCTGCGCTCGTTCTACGACGCGGTCATCTTCTCCACCGGCGCCAACGCCGACCGCGCGCTCGAGATCCCGGGCATCGACCTGGACGGCAGCTTCGGCGCGGCCGACTTCGTCTCCTGGTACGACGGCCACCCGGACGTGCCCCGCGAATGGCCGCTGCACGCGGAGAAGGTCGCGGTCCTGGGCGTCGGCAACGTCGCCCTCGACGTCGCGCGCGTGCTCGCCAAGACCGGCGACGAACTGCTGCCGACCGAGATCCCGCCGAACGTCTACGACGGCCTCAAGGAGAACAAGGCCGTGGAGGTGCACGTCTTCGGGCGTCGCGGTCCCGCGCAGGCCAAGTTCACCCCGCTCGAGCTGCGCGAGCTGGACCACTCCCCGACCATCGAGGTCATCGTCGATCCCGAGGACATCGACTACGACGAGGGTTCCGAAGCCGCTCGCCGCCACTCCAAGCAGGTCGACATGATCTGCAACACCCTCGAGCAGTGGGCCATCCGCGACGTCGGCAACCGCCCGCACAAGCTCTTCCTGCACTTCTTCGAGAACCCGGCCGAGATCCTGGGCGACGCCGACGGCAAGGTCGTGGGCCTGCGCACCGAGCGCACCGCCCTGGACGGCACCGGCAACGTCAAGGGCACCGGCGAGTTCAAGGACTTCGACGTCACCGCGATCTACCGCGCCGTCGGGTACCTGTCGCAGAACATCCCCTCGCTGCCCTTCGACGAGCAGGCCGGCACCGTACCCAACGAGGCCGGTCGCGTGCTCGGCAACGAGGACGCCGACGGCGCCGAGCGCTACGTGCCGCAGACCTACGTCACCGGCTGGATCAAGCGCGGCCCGGTCGGCCTCATCGGCCACACCAAGGGCGACGCCAACGAGACCATCGCCTGCCTGCTCGACGATGTCGCGAACTTCGTCCCGGCCCCCAAGCCGGAACTGGACGCGGTCACCGAGTTCCTCGAGGGCAAGGGCATCCCCTTCACCACCTGGGCCGGCTGGTACCGCCTCGACGCGCACGAGCGCGCCCTGGGCGAGCCCGAGGGCCGCGAGCGCGTGAAGGTCGTCGAGCGCGAGGACATGCTGCGCGCCAGCGAGCCGGACAAGGTTTCCTGATCCACCGCTTCCCGGACGCAGTTTCCTGACCGCCTGACCTGGCCGAATCCGCCAGGTGGACAAGGTCTTACGCACTTGTCACCTTCTCGAGGCATGCTGATCAAGTGTTCGATGCCCATGTCCACATCATCGATCCGCGGTTCCCGCTGATCGAGAACGAAGGCTACCTACCCGACCCCTACACCATCACCGACTATCGGCGGCGCATGTCGCGCTACGACATCGACGGTGGTGCGGTGGTCAGCGGGTCCTTCCAGGGCACCGATCAGAGCTATCTCCGGGCCGCCCTCGCCGAACTGGGCGAGGGCTGGGTCGGGGTGACCAACCTCGACGTGGACGCCACCGACGCGGAAATCGTGGATCTGGACCGCGCGGGGGTGCGGGCGCTGCGGTTCAACCTCAAGCGCGCGGGCGGGGACATCGTCGGGCTCACCATGCTCGCGCTGCGCGCCTTCGATCTGGTCGGCTGGCACGTGGAGCTGTACATCGACGGCTCCATGCTCGGCTCGCTGGAACCGGTCATCACCAAACTGCCCAGGCTGTCGATCGACCACATGGGCATGTCCGACGAATGCCTGCCGTATCTGCTGAACCTGGTCGATCGTGGCGCCAAGGTGAAAGCGTCCGGCTTCGGGCGGGTGTCGATGGACGTGCCCTCGGCGCTGCGCAAGATCCACGCGGTCAGCCCCGAGGCGCTGATGTTCGGCTCCGATCTGCCGGGCGCGCGGGCCGGGCGGCCGTTCCGCAACACCGATATCGACCTCATCGCCGAGACCGTCGGCGGCGATCTGCACCGGGTGCTCGAGGACAACGCGCGCGCCTTCTACCGGCTGCCGGTCAAGACGCGGCCGCTCGAGGATCCGGCCCCGACCCGGCCGCTGCACGGACCCGACGCGCCGACGCTGCGGCTGCATCGCTCCCAGCTGCCGAAACCGCCGGCGCAGGACACGATTCCGTTCCGCCGGATCGAGCGCTGACCGAATTCGGCGCTCGCACCGGCGGATTCGACCGGACAGCTGCGGCCGCATCGGTCCGACGGCTTCCGACCGGCTCGGTCAGACCGCGACGGCGGCGACCACCCAGATGCCCGCCGCGAGCAGCGCGCCGAACAGCTCCACCAGCATCGAGAGCCCGACGCCCTTGAGCGCGTGCACCGTCGACTGCCAGGCCGGCTGTTGCACGCGCAGCCGCTGCAGCTCCGAAACGTAGACGCCGACAACGAATCCCAGGAACAGCCCGATCACCGGCACCACGAAGAAACCGATGATGCCGAGCACCGCGCCCAGGATCAGCGAACGGCTCGGCACCCCGGCCTCGCGCAGCTTCGCACCCGGCCAGGTGTACTTGATGATGCCGCTGATGACGAGAAACGTTGTGCAGACCGCGAATACGGTCCAGGCGGTGGCCCCGCCGGTCATGACGGCCCAGACCAGGATCGCGGCCAGGATGAGAATCACCCCGGGCAGGATCGGCACGATGACCCCCAGCAGGCCGATCAGAATCGCGAGGCCGACCAGCACCTCACCCATTGCGCTCAACTTACGGTCCTCCAGGCTCGTGGTTACCCGCATTGTCGCCCAGCACGGGCGTCCCTGTCCGGGCAAAGTCGGCGAAGTAACCGGACGACCTGGGCGAATAGCCGCGGGGCCGAATTGTGGCGGCACTCACCACGGGAGCCCGCGCGGCTATTGTCATACTGTCAACACGTGCGGCCAGAGCCGGCTCGCACAGGGATCGACGATGAACCGAGGTAGGGCGTGAGCACACCATCCACCGCCAAGCAGGGCCCGCTCGCGGGTGTCCGCGTAGTCGAATTGGCCGGTATCGGCCCGGGCCCGCACGCGGCGCTGCTGCTGGCCGACCTCGGCGCGGATGTGGTGCGGGTGCAGCGCCCGAACCAGCTGCCCGGCCAGATGGAGCGCCCGCAGTGGCGCGGCCGGACCATCGTGGAGGCGAACCTCAAGGATCCGGCGCACATCGAGCAGGTGCTCGGCCTCATCGAGAAGGCCGACGTGCTCATCGAGGGCTTCCGGCCCGGCGTCACCGAGCGCATGGGCCTGGGCCCGGACGCCGCGCTCGAACGCAATCCGCGCCTGGTGTACGGCCGCATGACCGGCTGGGGTCAGTACGGCCCGATGGCCGACCGCGCCGGGCACGACATCAACTACATCTCGCTGACCGGCGTGCTCAACGCCATCGGCCGCAAGGGCGAGCGCCCGGTGCCGCCGCTCAACATGGTGGGCGACTTCGGCGGCGGTTCGATGTTCCTGGTGTTCGGCATCCTGGCCGCGCTGGTGGAACGGCAGAACTCGGGTAAGGGCCAGGTCATCGACTCCGCGATGATCGACGGCTCGCTCGCGCTCTCGCACATGATCTGGGGCATGAAGGGCATGGGCCTGTGGTCGGACGAGCGGGGCACCAACCTGCTCGACACCGGCATGGCCTTCTACGACACCTACGAGACCTCCGACGGCAAGTACATGGCGGTCGGCTGTATCGAGCCGCAGTTCTACGCGGAACTGCTGAAGGGCCTGGAGATCGACCCCGAGGGCCTGCCCTATCAGATCGATCCGAACGGCCAGGACCAGCTGCGCAAGCTGTTCACCGACAAGTTCAAGACCAAGACCCGCGACGAGTGGTGGGCGATCTTCGAGCACACCGACGCCTGCACCACCCCGGTGCTCACCTTCACCGAGGCCGAGCAGAACCCGCACATCCAGGCCCGCACCGGCCTGATCGAGATCGAGGGCGTGGTGCAGCACGCGCCCGCCCCGCGCTTCTCGCGCACCCCGGCGGGCACCCCGACCCCGCCGCCGACCACGGGCACCCCGATCGACAGCGTCTGGGCGGAGTGATGATGCTCCCGCGGGCCTGATCGGCCCCGCGTGAAACGCCGAGCGGCGGGCGGCCCGCCGAGGCTGCGCCTCAACTTTAACGGAACCGAG
>NZ_JBEXUS010000077.1:0-40006 GCF_040614455.1 Nocardia sp. NPDC005978 | reverse complement strand
CCGCACCGGAACTGTGCGGGGGCCGGGTTTGGAGCGGAGTGCGACTACGCGACGCCCTCGGCGATCGCGGCCGCGCCCACGGCCGCGGCGACGGCCGGAGCCACGCGCGGGTCCAGCGGGCTGGGGATGATCTTGTCAACGGCCAGCTCGTCCTTGACCACCGCGAAGATGGCGTCGGCCGCGGCGACCTTCATGCCCTCGGTGATGCGGCGCGCGCCGACATCCAGCGCGCCCTTGAACACGCCGGGGAAGGCCAGCACGTTGTTGATCTGGTTCGGGAAGTCCGAACGGCCGGTGGCCACGATCGCGGCGTACTTGGCGGCCACGTCGGGGTGGATCTCCGGATCCGGGTTCGACATGGCGAACACGATGGACTCGGGCGCCATCGAGGCGATGAGCTCCTCGGCGACGGTGCCCGCCGACAGACCCAGGAACACGTCCGCGCCGGCGAGGGCCTCGGCCGGGCCGCCGGTGATGTCGCGCGGGTTGGTGCGCCGGGCCAGATCCAGCTTCACGTCGTTGAGGTCACCGCGGTCACGGCTGACGATGCCCTTGGAGTCGAGCACGATCGCGTCCTTGACGCCCGCGGCCAGCAGGATGTCGGTGCACGCCACGCCGGCGGCGCCCGCACCCGAGACCACGACCTTCATCTCGGACATGTCGCGGCCCTGCACGGCGGCGGCGCCCTTGAGCGCGGCCAGCACCACGATGGCGGTGCCGTGCTGGTCGTCGTGCATGACCGGGCAGTCCAGGGCCTCGATGACGCGCTTCTCGATCTCGAAGCAGCGCGGCGCCGAGATGTCCTCGAGGTTGACCGCGCCGAAGCTCGGGCGCAGCAGGATCAGCGTCTCGACGATCTTGTCAACGTCCTTGGTGTCCAGCACGAGCGGAATCGAGTCCAGCCCGGCGAACTTCTTGAACAGCGCGGCCTTGCCCTCCATGACCGGCAGCGAGGCGCGCGGGCCGATGTCGCCCAGGCCCAGCACGGCGGTGCCGTCGGACACGACCACGACCAGGCGCTCGGCCCAGGTGTAGGTCTTGGCGAGCGATTCGTCCGCGTGAATGCCGCGGCACACCTGCGCTACACCCGGGGTGTAGGCGATGGAGAGATCGCGCTGGGTCTCCAGCGGCGCGGTGAGTTCGACCGACAGCTTGCCGCCCAAGTGGCCCGCGAAAATCTCTTCCGTGGTGATGTCGGCCAGGTTCGCATTGCTCGCGGGGGCATTCACTGCTTCAGTCACGGGTGACACGATTTCACTCCATCTCGGTGCGGACTCAACCGTTTGACGGTTACCGTTCGGTAATAGCTATTTCAGGTTTCTTGCTCTATATCGGGCGCGCCGCACTGCTTCACCGATACCGCTTCGCCGAAACTTCGCCGGTCTATCGGGTAAGTCTCACAAAGCATTACGAGTATCGGTTCACGAAGCCGAGGCAGCGTGTCGCGGCACAGATCGTCGAGCGGGAACCGGACGGGTGGGTCCGGGCGATGTCGCCGGGGTGATCGTGGGTGAAACCGCGAGTCAGCGGATCGTGATCACCGAGTGTCCCGGGCCGGGCGGTCGGCTCCAACCGGGGATCGCAACATTCTGCCAGTAGCTGCGACGACGCGCCAAATCGGCCCCCGGCCCATCGCGCGCGTTCACCATCAACGAAGCGTAGGCGACCCGAATCACCCCCAGGTAAAGGGAAACTCGCACGTCCGGCCGCGACTGTGGAGAACTGTCACAACGCGGCGACGACCGCGGCGGTGAGCTGTCATGCCGGATTGGCAGGGCCACCTGTGAGCAATTCGCGAGATCACCGCTCAGTGCAATTCGATCTCGTCCAGCGCGGGTCCGTCCGACAGCGGGGCGGACCGGGTTCTGCTGTGCTTGCCGGCCGCGTCCGGCAGCGGCGCGTCGTCGGGCAGTATCAGCGGCGGCACCGGCCCGCGCATCGACCGCGGCGCGGCGGTGCGTTCCGGGCGCACCCAGACGGTGTCGAGCCCGCCCGAGAGCAACCGTACGCGCCAATCACTGCCCGCGCCGGGGTGATCGGTGCGGCGGTGCATCCCGCGCGTCTCGGTGCGCGCGAGCGCGCTGTACTTGGTCCAGCGCGCCACCGCCAGCAGCGCCGCGGCCTGTCTGGCCCGCAGCCGGTGCGCGCCCGCGCCGCCGAGGTCGAACTCCACGCCCGGCCACATGCCGTCCAGTTCGCCGATGCTGTCGCGCAGGCTCCCGTCGCTGCGCCAGTAGCTGCGGCGCAGCGGCAGGGTGTGCTCCTGCACGAGCCCGATGACGGCGCGCGGATCGATGCGCGCCTTGGCGCCGAGCCCCGCGCCCGGCACCGCGCGCGTCTTGCCGGCGCGGCGGCGGGTGCTCGCGTAGCGGGCCGCGGCCCCGCCCGCCCAGACCCCGGAGGAGATCGCCCAGGCCCCGTTCTGCCCGCCGAATCCGGAGACCGCGCCGGTCACGGGTTCGCGGGTGGTCACATCGCCCGCGGCGTAGAGGCCGGGAACCGTAGTGGCGCAATCGGCTCCGGCCAGCCGCAGGCCGCCGGTGCCGCGCACGGTGCCCTCCAGGACCGCGCGCAGCGGCACGTGCTCGGCCGCTCGCGCGTCCCCGGGTTCGCGCAGTTGCCCGCGCACCGCTTCGGGCAGTTCGTCGAGCGCGGCGTAGACCCGGCGACCGTCGGCGATGGCGGTGAACGCCCGCACCCGCGACTCCGAGCCGTGCTCGCACAGCACGGCTCTGGACTCGTCGTACAGCGTGGCCAGATTCATGACCCGATCGGGCGCGCGGAGCGCCGCACCGGCGCGGCGCGAATCACCGGCCGGCACCAGCGAATACGCGTTGGAGAATTCCATCCCCGAGAGTTCGGCTCCGGCCTCGGCGCCCATCAGCAGGCCGTCGCCGGTGGCCACGTCGGTACCCGCGCCGCCGGACAGGAAGGCGCAGCCGCCGGTGGCCAGGACCACCGCGCGCGCCCGTACGGTCCAGGGGTGCGCCTCGCCGCGCAGGGTCACCCCCGCCGCGCCGGACACCACCCCGTCACCGTCGGTGAGCAGCTGTAATGCCGGGTGGTGGTCCAGGATTCGCACACCGGCCACGATCATGCTGCGCCGCATGCGGCCCAGGTAGGCCGGGCCGTCCAGCTGGATCCGGCTGGGTAGTCCGGGGTGCTGTCCCGCCGAGCGCGCACCCCCGCCGACCAATTGGCCGACTCGCCGGTGCGTCTCGTCCAGCACCCGGTACATCCACTCCGGATCGGCGAGTCCGCCGCCGTGCGCGAAACTCTGCGCCACCGCCTCGTCCCGGGCGCGGCCCGGCGCGATATTCCACAGTGTCGCGCCGGCGTGCGCGGTCGGCCCGCTGGTTCCGCAGTGCGCCTTGTCGACCAGCATTACCCGAGCGCCGGTGGCGGCCGCCGCGAGCGCGGCCCAAGCCCCGGCCGGGCCACCGCCCAGCACGAGCACATCGGCGTCGAATTCGGTCATATCGACAAATGTTCGACCACAGTTCACTTACTCGCAACTGTTATGCGTGTATCAATTCCACCACTGGGCCCACAGGAGATATCCGGCAAGTAGAAAAACAACCATGGACCCGAAAAAGGCAGCCGAACCCGAACGCTTATCCGAATAAATTTGCGCGGCCACCACCGCGGTCGCGGCGGCCACATGCCAGGCGACATCGGCCGCGCCCGGACCCGGAAAACCGCGCCGCGCACCCACGATCTCCGCCCCGACCACGGTCGCCGCCAGCACCACCGTGCCGCCCGCGACGATGCCGCTCAGCCCGCGCAGCACCTTCATCCCGTGATCACCGGAACCCCGCTCGCCTTCTCCACGAGCCGCTCGAATTGTTCTGGGTCCGTGGTGAATTCACCGAGCCGGATGGTCTTGTTGCGACCGTGGTAATCCGAGGATCCGGTGGTCAGCAGACCCAGTTCCGCGGCCAGGTCCGCCAGCACGGCGCGGTCGTCGGCAGAGTGGTCCGGATGGTCGAGTTCGAGACCGCCCAGACCCTGCTCGCTCAGCTCCCGAATGTGGTCCAGCGCCAGCAACCGGCCACGCTTGCGGGCCCGCGCGTGCGCGATCACGCTGACCCCGCCCGCCGAGGCCACCATCTCCACCGCGCGCTGCAACGGCGTGTCGGCCTTCTCCACGTAGTACCGGCCGTCGGAGGCCAGCAGATCCTGGAAGGCCGCGTCCACCGTCGGCACCACGCCCGCCTCGACCAGCGCGCGGGCCAGATGCGGCCGGCCCGCCGAGGGGCCCGCCGAGGCCATTACCGCGTCCGGGTCCACGGGCAACCCGTCGGCCCGCATCTGCTCGGCCATCGCCCGCAGTCGCACGATGCGCTCGGCCCGCAACCGCTCGCGCTCCTGCGCGAAGCACTCGTCCGCCGGATCGAACAGATAGGCCAGCAGGTGCACCGCCACCGGCCAGCCGTCCGCGCCGTCACCCACGCACGACATCTCCATGCCTCGCACCAGCGTCAGGCCCGGCGGCAGCGCGGCGACCGCCTCGGCCCAGCCGGACGTGGTGTCGTGATCGGTCAGGGCGACCACGTCGAGTCCGGCGGCCGCGGCGTTGGCGATGAGCTCGGCCGGGGTGTCGGTGCCGTCCGAGGCGTTGGAATGAGTATGAAGATCGATGCGCACACCCCCATCTTGCCCGCGCGGGCGTGGCGCACGCCGGTGGCCGGGCGGTTGTCCATGTGACAACTAGACTTCGACCGTGTCGATCCCGCCGCTGCCGTCCCTGCACCGCTCGAACCGGCCGGACGATCACCCGCCGAAATCCACCGGCCGCGAATCCGGGGCGAACGTGGTCGTCGACTGCGCGGTCTACGTGGACGGGCGGCGGCTGCTGGACCAGTGCACCTACGAACAGGCCCTGGCCGAGGTGCGCGAGCGCGGCGCGGGTTTCGTCTGGCTGGGTCTGCTGGAGCCGAGCCACGCCCTCATGCTCGATGTGGCGCGGGCCTTCGGCCTGCATCAGCTCGCGGTCGAGGACGCGGTGCACGCTCATCAGCGGCCCAAACTCGAGCGCTACGACGACATCCTGGTGCTCGTGCTGCGCACCGTGCAGTACCACGTGCACGAGCTGAACACCGTCAGCGAGATCGTGGACACCGGCCAGATCATGATCTTCACCGGTCCCGACTTCGTGATCACCGTGCGCGACGGCGACCACACCGGATTGGCCGGGGTCCGTAAGCAATTGGAGGCGGATCCGCAGCAGTTGGGGCTGGGTCCCGGCGCGGTGCTGCACGCGGTGGCGGACCACGTCGTGGACTCCTACGTGGAGGTGACCGCCGCCATCGAGGAGGACGTCGACGCGATGGAGGAGGCGGTGTTCACCCCCGCGAGCCGCATCGTCATCGAGGCGATCTATCAGCTCAAGCGCGAGGTGGTCGAATTGCGGCGCGCCGTCAAACCGCTCGCGCTACCCCTGCAATTGCTCACCCACGACCCGAAACTGCCGCTGCCGGTGGAGATTCGGCGCTACATGCGCGACGTGCTGGACCATCACACCGCGGCCGCGGAACAGATCACCGACTTCAACGAATCGCTCAGCGCCCTCATCAACGCCGCACTGGCGAAGGTGAGCGTGCAGCAGAACACCGATATGCGCAAGATCTCGGCGTACGCGGCCATGGCGGCCGTGCCGACCATGATCGCGGGCGTGTACGGCATGAACTTCGAGCACATGCCGGAACTGAAGTGGACCTACGGTTATCCGCTGATCATCGGGCTCATGCTGCTGGTCTGCGGCGGGCTGTACAGGTTGTTCCACCGCAACGACTGGCTCTGATCCCCGCCCATCGGCCGGCTCCGAGCCCCGCGCACCGGCTACGGCGGGCCGCGCCTACAGGCTGGCCGAGCCCCGATCCGGGTCGCGCACATCGATTTTCGCTTCGGCCCAGGCGTCGCGCAGCGCCGCCGCACCCCGGATCCGCACCCAGGCCGCCTCGGTCGCGGTGATGGGCGTCGCGGTCAGGAACCGCACCGGATCGGCCGGCTCGGGCAGCGGCACGTCCGGGATCTCGCCCTCGCCCAGCAGCACCGCGGTGAAAATCGCGCCGCCCCACAGCGGTTCGCCGAAATCGAGCAGGGCGTCCGGTTGCAGCACGATGCCCTCCACCGACGGCGAGGCCACCAGCACCGCCAGCGCCCGGGTCAGCCCGGAGCCCGCGCCGACGTTGCCGAGCAGGGTCAGCGCCAGTTCCGCGCGCGGCCCGCGCACCGGATCGGCCAGGGCCGCGCTCGGGTCGGTCATCGGATGGCGGGACCCGCCGAGGGTTACGTAGTGCACCAGGTCGGCGTCCGGGATCCGCAGGATGTCGATGGGCTCGAGACCCAGGAAGCTCACCGACGCCGCGTCGGCGGTCTGCACGCCGAAATGCCCGAGCACCCCGGCCCGGACCGTATCGATCACGTCCATCGGTTACAGCGCCAGCCTGGCGAGCATGTCGCGCGCCTGTTCGGCGGCCTTGGGATCGCACAGCACGTCGTAGCGGCCGGCCACCAGCTGCATGCTCGACGCGAAGTCGCGCTGCCCGCGGCTGGCGGCATAGGGAATCGTCGTGGAGATCACGCCGAAGATGATGCCGCCGATCAGGCCGATGATGATCGCGCCGCCACTGTTGAACAGGCTCAGCAGCAGGCCGACGAACAGGCCCAGCCACGCGCCCGAAACCACGCCGGTGCCAATGACTTTGCCCCAGGTGAGGCGGTACAGCACCCGCTCGACCTGCATGAGGTCGACGCCCACGATGGTCACGTGCTCCACCGGGAACTGGTTGTCGGCCAGGTAGTCGACCGCCCGCTGTGCCTCGGCGTAGGTCGGGTACGACGCGACCGGCCAGCCCGACGGAGGCGTCGGCAGGCCCGCTCGGTTCCGGTTCGAGTTCCCCAGGGGATTCGTCATATCTCCATCATGCTATTCGTCCGGGTCACCCGTGGTAACGCAGCGCCAGTTTCACACCGGGGGCGTGCTGCGCATCATTCCCGCCGCGCGGCCTTTCTCGGCGATGACCTGGGCCATCTTGGCGCTGGCCTCGTCGATCATCTCGTCGCCGAGCATGACCGCGCCGCGAGCGCCGCCGGCGGCGGAGGTATGGAAGGCGTAGGCGTCCAGAATCTCCTCGGCGCGGTCGTAGTCGGCCTGGCGCGGGCTGAAGATCTCGTTGCACGCCGCGATCTGGTCCGGGTGCAGCACCCATTTGCCGTCGAAGCCCAGGGCCGCGGTGCGCGCGGCGTTGCGGCGGAAGCCGTCGATGTCGCGAACGGCCAGGTAGGGGCCGTCGATGGCCTGGAGTCCGTGGGCCCGCGCGGCGAGCAGAATGGTCATGTAGATGTGGTGGTAGGCGTCGCCGGGGGTGTAGCCCTCGGGTTGTTCCCCCACCACCAGGGTGCGCATGTTGATCGAGGCCATGAAGTCGGCGGGGCCGAACACCAGGGTCTGCACCCGGGGACTCGCGGTGGCGATGGCGTCGATGTTGCGCAGGCCGAGCGCGTTCTCGATCTGCGGTTCGATGCCGATCCGGCCGACGGGCAGCTCGTTCGCCTTCTCCAGCTGGGTCAGCAGCAGATCCAGCGCCTGCACCTGGCCGGCGTCGGTGACCTTGGGCAGCAGGATGGCGTCGAGCCGCGCGCCCGCGCCCCCGACCACCGCGATGACATCGGCGTAGGTGTGCTCGGTGGTCCAATCATTCACGCGCACAACGCGAATCTGGCCGTTCCAGCCGTCGGCGTTGAGCGCGGCGACGATGTTCTCCCGGGCCTGCGCCTTGGCCGCGGGGGCCACCGCGTCCTCGAGATCGAGGAAGATCTCGTCGGCGTCCAGGCCCTTGGCCTTGTCGATCATCCGGGGGTTGCTGCCGGGTACGGCGAGCACCGAACGGCGCGCTGTCATGGGTCACTCCTTGTTCAGTGGCGAAAGGCACGCTCGTGGCGTGACATTTCGGGCGGCCCGCACGCACTAGCCTTGGTGCTCATGGCAGCGACCAAAGTTTTCGCCGCTCGGCTCGCGGGCTTGGTGGTGCTGGGACCGGACGGGGAGTCTATCGGTCGCATTCGCGACATAGTGCTCTCGATCCGGTACGACCGGCAGCAGCCGCGGGTGCTCGGCATCCTCGTCGAACTGCCCACCCGGAAGCGGATTTTCGTTCCGATGCTGCGCGTGCAGGCGGTTGATCCCGGGTCGGTCACGCTGACCACGGGAAACATCTCGGTGCGGCGATTCGAACTGCGCCCGGGCGAAGTGCTCGCCATCGCGCAGCTGCTCGATTCCACGGTGCGCGTCGCCGATCCGGAACTGCCGCAGCTGGCCGACATCGAGGTGGTGGTGGTCGACCTGGGCATCGAGCAGTCCCGGACCCGGGACTGGGTGGTGACGCGGGTCGCGGTGCGCGAGCGCCGCCGGCTCAGCATCGGGTTCGGGCGGCGCGGCGCGGTGCACGTGGTCGATTGGGCGCAGGTGCGCGGACTCACTCAGACAGAACTCGATCTGCCCGGGCAGGACGTCACCCAGCTGCTCGAGCAATTCGAGGGCATGCGCCCGGCAGACGTCGCGCATCTCCTGCGTGAGCTGCCGCGCAAGCGCCGCATCGAGGTCGCCTCGGCCTTCGACGACGAACGCCTCGCGGACGTGGTGCAGGAACTGCCCGAGACAGATCAGGTGGAGGTGATCGAGCAGCTCGGCGTGGAGCGCGCCGCCGACCTGCTCGAGGCCATGGACCCCGACGACGCGGCCGATCTGCTCGGCGAGTTGCCGGTGAGCGAGGCGGAATCGCTGCTGGCGCTGATGGATCCGGAGGATTCCGAGCCGGTCCGCCGGCTGCTCGAGCACGCGCCGTACACCGCGGGCGGTCTGATGACCCCCGAACCGGTGGTGCTCACCCCCTCGACCACGGTCGCCGAGGCCCTGGCCCGCATCCGCGACCCCGAGCTGACCCCGGCGCTGGCCACGATGGCCTTCGTGGTGCGCCCGCCGACCGCGACCCCGACCGGTAGATACCTGGGCTGCGTGCACTTTCAGCGACTGCTGCGCGAACCTCCGGCGAATCTGGTGGGCGGCATCCTGGACGCGGATCTCGTGCAATTGCGGGCCGACGCGCCGCTCACAGCCGTGACCAGGTATTTCGCGACGTATAACCTGGTATGCGGGCCGGTCGTGGACGCGGAGAACCATCTGCTCGGCGCGGTGACCGTGGACGACGTCCTCGATCACCTGCTTCCCGAGGACTGGCGCGAGCAGGACGACAATCACGACGTGCACGGCATGCCGTTGATCGACGGCACCGGAGGGCGGTCATGACCGATCGAATGGACAAACTCAGCGCCCGTGAGCGCCTGGGTACCCCGGTCGAGAGCAGATTCCGCGGATTCGATTGGGACGCTGAGGCTTTGGCGCGTTCGAGCGAGCGCGTCGCGCGCTTCCTCGGCACCGGCCGCTACCTGGTCATCCAGAGCGCGATCGTCATCATCTGGATTCTGCTGAACGTCTTCGCCGTTCGGCTGCGCTGGGATCCCTATCCCTTCATCCTGTTGAATCTGGCGTTCTCCACCCAGGCCGCCTACGCCGCGCCGCTGATCCTGCTGGCCCAGAACCGGCAGGACAACCGCGACCGGGTCGCCCTGGAGGAAGACCGGACGCGGGCAGCCCAGACGAAAGCCGACACCGAATTCCTGGCCCGCGAACTGGCCGCGCTACGCCTGGCGGTCGGCGAGGTCACGACCCGCGACTACGTCCGCCGCGAGCTCGACGATGTGAAGGAAGCCCTGCTCAGGCTGGAGAAACTGGCGACCGACGGCGAAGTGGGCCCGGAACGGAAAACCAAGAAGGGTACCGATCGAAAGAGGCCCGGGGTCGCAAATTTGGCACAGAAAGATGGCGACTGACCGCACAAGGAGTACACAACAAGCTTACGGATGGGTAACCTGGATCACGTTGTTCCGAGCGACCGACCCAGACACCACCGCACTGCGGCTGTCATCACAGGGCCCGGCCGCACGACCGAGGGGATTGTGTGGTGGCGAAGAGAATATCTGCACCGGTGACAGCGTCTGCCCTGCTGATCGCGGGCCTGGTCACCGCCGGTTCGGCCACCAATGTCACCGTGCATCCCCCGGCGGCCCCGCAGGCCGCCCCGGAAGCGCTACTGGCGGCGGCGGCCAGCGACAGCGGACCCGCCGAGGGCGCCGAACCCGCCTCCGACCAGCTCGTCGGCCTGGTCCCGGCCGCCCCCGAAGCCCCGCGCAAACTCAGCGCGCTGGTCCCGCCCGCCGACGGTTCCCGGCTGGGCAACGTGCCACTGCAGAACATCGCCCTGCCCGGCGGCACCGGTGCGCTCGGCATTCCCGAGATCGTGCTCGCGGCCTACCGCAACGCGGAACTGGCCCTGGAGTCCTCCACCCCCGGCTGCGGTCTGCCCTGGAATCTGCTGGCCGGCATCGGCCGCATCGAGTCCGGGCACGCCAGCAGCGGGCGCACCGACGCCGCGGGCACCACCGTGCAACCCATCTACGGCCCCGCCCTGGACGGCACGCTGCCGGGCAACGAGGTCATCAAGGCCGCGGACGGCGGTTACGTGCGCGCCCTGGGCCCCATGCAGTTCCTGCCGGGCACGTGGTCGCAGTACGCCGCCGACGGCAACGGCGACGGAGTCTCGGACCCGCACAACGTGTTCGACTCCGCGCTGGCCGCGGGCAAGTACCTGTGCTCGGGCGGGCTGGATCTGCGCGATCCGCAGCAGCAGCTCAAAGCCGTGCTGCGCTACAACAATTCGATGTCGTACGCGGCGAGCGTGCTGAGCTGGTCGAACGCCTACAAGACCGGCGGCGCGCCCGCGCCGGTGGAGATCTCCTCGACCTTGGTCCCGCCGGGCTCGCTGCAGAGCGCGCCGGACATGTCGCTGGCGTCCTCGACGCTGCCCACCACGACCACCGAAGAGAAGCCGGTCGGCACCACGCAGGCCCCGGCGACCCAGGTGATGATCACCATCCCGGGCCTGCCGCCGATCCCCTGCGGCATCTTCTGCCCCGCACCCGCCCCGGCCCCGGAAACCTGTGTGGAAGCCGAGGTTCCGGTGCGGCCGGACGCGCTGCCGGTGGACGCCAAGCCCGAGGACGGCGCGCAGCCGGGTCAGGCGAACGTGACCTACGGGCCGGACGGCCGGGCGCTGCCGCCCGAACAGGCGACCGTGTCGTGCCAGGCCGCCACCGAGGAGAAGCCGCAGGAGCAGGGTCAGCAACCCGTCGCCCCGCAGGCGCAGGCCCCGGAGAAGACCCCGGAGCCGGGCGTCGCCGCGCCCGCCGAGGTTCCCGCCGCACCGGTGGAGCCCGCTCCCGCCGCGCCCGGCATCACCCTCCCGTTCGGCATCACGATTCCGCTGCCGGCCCCCGCGCCCGCACCGTAATTTTCCCTGCCGCGCGGCGCACGACGCGCCGCGCGGGCCGGAAATCCGGTCTTCGACCGGCTGATCTGCGCAATAATTTCAGATGGTCACGGAGTAGTAACGAAAAGGTCTCGAATGCGGTAGCGTGGCGTCACCACCCCCGGTCTCTTCCCGACGGTAATGGAGGGTCACCACACAGTGGGACGTCACCGCAAGCCCCCGGTCCCGACGATGCGGCGCGGATCGGTACTGGCCTTCACCGGCCTGCTGCCCGCAGGAATCGCGACAGTCACCGGCGCAGCAGATGGATCGCTCACCGACAAACTCACCGCGACCGTTCAGCAACAGAAGCTGTCGGTCGCCGCGGGCCAGGAGCTATCGAGACCCGAGGCGGCCCTGCCGGCCGCGGTCGCGCAGCCTCTGCATCGCGAGGCCAAACAGGTTCTCCCCCCGCCCCCGCCGATCGTGAAGACGGTCGCGCAGCCCGACGGGCGCGTCCCCGCCGCCCTGCCCGCCGGACCGCTGGGCATCCCCGGCATCTCGGTGGACGCCTACAAGAACGCGGAACGCATTCTGGCGGCCGACAATCCGGTCTGCGGCATGCCGTGGCAGATGCTCGCGGGCATCGGCCGCGTGGAGTCCACGCACTCGTTCGGCGGCAAGGTCGACGCGAACGGCAACAACCTCGACCCGGTCTACGGCCCCGTCCTGGACGGCAGCCTGGCGGGCAACAATGTCATCCACGACACCGACAACGGTGTGCTGGACGGTATTTCCGGCTACGACCGCGCCGTGGGCTCGATGCAGTTCCTGCCCGAGACCTGGACCCGCTACGCGGCCGACGGCAACGGCGACGGAATCGCCGACCCGCAGAACATCTTCGACGCCACCCTGACCGCGGGCAAATACCTCTGCGCCGGCGGCCTGAACATGCGCGACGCGGGCCAGCAGACCCGCGCGATCCTGCGCTACAACAACTCCATGGCCTACGTGGCCAACGTGATGGCCTGGGAAACCGCCTACGCCTCCGGCACAGCACCCCAACCCGCCCAGCTCCCCCGCATCTGACCCAACGCGGGCCTCCGGCCGTAGCGGGCGCGGACGACGCGACCGGCCGCACCACCCAGCTGTCGACTCATGCCCCGACAGCGGACGGCAACTGAACCGCGCGGCCCGCCGACGCCGAAACAGCCGCGGCCGCCTACCGACCCGCCCGGGGGCGATCGCTGTGGTCCGCGATCCGGGTCCATCGGCGAACGCACCGGTGACCTACGGGCAGGAACCGGAGCCGCCACCCGGCCGAGCCGCACGACGCCCGCTGTCGATGCGATACCCGGCCACGGCGGAACTACACGTGCGAGTCCGGCACGGGCTACCGAACCCCGTCCGCGCGCAGCGCAATCCACCCGCCGGAACAAGATCCGGCCGATGCTTCGATTCGGCGTCATCGTCGCGGGACCGATAACGTTCGCACCCGTGTCATGGGGAGAAACGCGGTCGAGTCGGATCGCCGCCGTCGGTTGGGTCACGGTGTGCCCGCTGCTGATCATCGCGCTCGGCGTCACCGTGCTGCGCGTGCTCGACCTCGAAGCGGTTGTCGCGCCGCTATTGTCGGCCGACACACGTGAGGTGCACGTCGACTTCGACACCTTCTGGCATTCGGCCGCCGCGCTCGGACACGGCGACATCTACGACACGCAGGCCGAGCTGCGCAACCTCAATCCGCCGCTCGCCTCGGTGCTGCTCATGCCGTTCGCCGCGCTGGACGTGGTCACGGCCTACCGCGTATTCATCATGCTGACGCTGTTCATGGTCCTGGGCGCGGTGCTGGCGGTATGCCGGGAACTACGCCTGCGGCCCGTCGTCACGATGGCGATCCTGGCGGCCGTGCTCGCCTCCTCGCCGCTGTACGGAACCCTATTGCTCGGGCAGATCTATCCGCTGTTGCTGGCAGGGCTCGTAGCCGGGTGGATCGCCCAGCGGCGCGGTATGCCGGTGCTCGCGGCCGTCCTGTACGGGGTCACGGTCGCGCTCAAACCCTCACTCGCCCCGCTGCTGCTGCTCGCGGCCGTGCAACGACGGTGGGCGCCGTTCCGGGCCGGGATCGCCGCCGCGGCGGTCGCGTCTGTGCTCGGCGTGCTGGCGGCCGGACCGTCGAGCGCGCTCGCGTGGCTGCGCATCGCCTTCTCCGAGCCGGTATCCGGCTGGGTGGACAACGCCTCGCTGCCGGGGCTCGCGGTGCGGTTCGGCCTGCCCGCCGGGATCGGCACGGCCCTGGGACTCGCCGTGCTGACCGGCACACTCTGGTGGTGCGGCCGGCACCGGGACCGCATCGATCCGGGCGGGACAGCTCCGTGGGCGGTGCTCGCCGCGGGTCTGCTGTTCTCCCCCATCGCGTGGCACAACTATCTGATGCTGTTGTGGCCGGGCGTGCTCGTGCTGATCGTGGTGGGCCGCGGCGCGATCGCCGCCGCCGCGCTCGCGATCGCGGCCATCCCGCTGTCCCTGAGCACCGAGACGCCGCCGAGCAGCGTGACCGTCGCGCTGACACAGTCGATCTACTTCGCGATTCTGCTGGGGTACTGGGCGGTTCTGCTGCGCGGCGCGACGCTGTCCGTCCCCGGCGCTCCCGAATCTTCCGCCGACCCGGCCACGGACGGGGCGAAATCAACCGTGACGGCGCGCTGAGACGCGATCGCCCGGGCAGCGGCGGCGCCGGTCCCGTTCCGAGCCCTGACCGTTCGTGCCGCCACCCGTCCTCCTATTGTTGAACGCATGCCAGTGGTAACGGAATCGGATGTGCGGGGCGCGCTCGCGAAGGTGAACGACCCGGAGATCCGGAAACCGATCACCGAGCTGGGCATGGTGAAGAGCGTCGTGGTCGGCGACGACGGCAGTGTCCAGGTCGTGGTCTATCTGACGACATCGGCCTGCCCGATGAAGGGCGCCATCACCGAGCGGGTCACCAAGGCCGTCAACGACGTGCCCGGTGTCGGCACGATCGACGTGACCCTCGACGTCATGAACGACGAACAGCGCACCGAACTGCGCAAGAAACTGCGCGGCGACAACGCCGAACCGGTCATCCCGTTCGCGCAGCCCGGATCGCTGACCCGCGTGTACGCGGTCGCCTCCGGTAAGGGCGGCGTCGGAAAGTCCAGCGTCACGGTCAATCTCGCGGCCGCGATGGCCGCCAAGGGCCTGTCGGTCGGCGTGCTCGACGCCGACATCTACGGCCACTCCGTGCCGCGCATGCTCGGCACGGACCAGCGCCCGACCCAGGTCGAGCGCATGATCATGCCGCCCATCGCGCACGACGTGAAGCTCATCTCGATCTCCATGTTCACCCAGGGCAACACGCCCGTCGTGTGGCGCGGCCCGATGCTGCACCGCGCGCTGCAGCAGTTCCTGGCCGACGTGTTCTGGGGCGACCTGGACATCCTGCTGCTGGACCTGCCGCCGGGCACCGGCGACGTGGCCATCTCCCTGGCCCAGCTCATCCCGAACGCCGAGATCCTGGTGGTGACCACCCCGCAGCTGGCCGCCGCCGAGGTCGCCGAGCGCGCCGGGTCGATCGCGCTGCAGACCCGCCAGCGCATCGCGGGCGTCATCGAGAACATGTCGTGGCTGGATCTGCCCGACGGCTCGCGCATGGAGCTGTACGGCTCGGGCGGCGGGCAGACCGTGGCCGAGAACCTGACCCGCGCGGTCGGCGCGAATGTGCCGCTGCTGGGTCAGATCCCGATCGAGCAGGAGCTGCGCGAGGCCGGCGACGAGGGCACCCCGATCGTGCTCAGCGCCCCGGACAGCGCCTCGGGCAAGGCCCTGCTCGGCATCGCCGACAAGCTGGCCGTGCGCCGCCGCGGCCTGGCGGGCATGTCGCTGAACATCGACACCACGCGCCACCTGTAACGACTCGGCCCGCGTGCCGACCGCACAGCCGGTTGGCACGTCGCCAACCGGCCGCCGTGCGCCTCTTGCCGCACGCTCGGCGGGCCCCGCTCGTCGCGTCGCGGACTCACGGGCCGGCGCGTGCCGAGCCGGTCCCTCCCCGGCGAGTCACCCCGACCGTGCGAAATCAGTTGTCGCCCGGGCGAACACGACGGCTGATTTCCGCCGGGGGCGTGGTGTGTCCGCTCGCGCGCGTCCCCCTAAGCTCGAAGCCATGCTCACGCTGCTGCTGTACGTGCTGATCGTCGGTCTGGTCGCCGCGCTGCTGTTCCTGGTCGCCAGTGCGGTCTTCGGACGGGGCGAGGAACTCGGTCCGCTGCCGGAGGGGACCACGGTGACGGTGCTCCCGGCGGAGAACATCGGCGGCAGCGACGTGCGGGCGCTGCGTTTCCAGCAGGTGCTGCGCGGCTACAAGGCGGGCGAGGTGGACTGGGCCCTGACCCGCCTGGCCGCCCGGATCGACGATCTGGAATGGCAGCTCGCCCAGGCGCACGCCGCACAGGACGAGCGCGCGGAGGTGATGGTCGGAGCCGTGGCGTCGCGCGCGGGGTCCGCCGCCGGATCGGTCGCACTCGGCAAGACCACCGACACGCCCGGCCCGCGCCGGATATCTTCCGACGCGGACGGCCCGGACGGTGACGGCGTCCCCGCGGGGCTCGCCGAGTCGGACTCCCTCGCCGAGCCGCCGATCCGCGCGGCCGATGCCGGCACGCCGTTGCCTGAAGTGTTGCCGGCTGCGCCCCCGCCGGCCGAGCCCGACGCCGAACCGGGCTCCGACGGCACTCCGGCCGCGCGATGAGCGCCGCGGCCCCGGCCGGCGACGGCCGCACGCGGTGCGGCTGGTCCGAATCCTCCGAGCTCTACCGGAACTATCACGACACCGAATGGGGCCGTCCGCTGCACGGCGACGACGCCCTGTTCGAGCGCGTCTGCCTCGAGGCGTTTCAATCCGGGCTGGCGTGGATCACGATTCTGCGCAAGCGCCCGGCCTTCCGCGCGGCCTTCGACGGGTTCGTCATGGAACGGGTCGCGGCGTTCGGCGCGGCGGACGTGGAACGGCTCATGGCGGACCCCGGCATAGTTCGCAATCGGGCCAAAATCGATGCGAGTATCCACAATGCCCGGGTCGCCCTGGACCTCCCGGACGGCCTCGAAAAGCTGCTCTGGAGCTTCGCACCGGACCCGAAACCGCGTCCCGCGACCCTCGCCGATGTGCCCGCCGTCACCCCCGAATCCGCTGCTCTCGCAAAAGAACTGAAGCGGCGCGGGTTCAAGTTCGTGGGTCCCACTACTGCGTACGCACTCATGCAGGCGACCGGGATGGTAGACGATCACATCGCCGATTGCTGGGTGAATCCGGTGACTCCCTGAACGCCACATCGGTCGGTTTTTGGAACTCAGGTACCCGCCCCGATCCGCGATAGGGAAGAATGGGCTTGGTGCGGCCCGCCACATACCGGCGGGCTGCCTGGTTGGTAACAACTGGAGTTCCATGAAAGTGCGCAGTAATCCGCGCAGATCTGGAGGGAGCAGAGGATGGCGGCCATGAAGCCCCGCACCGGGGACGGTCCCCTCGAGGCAACCAAGGAAGGGCGTGGAATCGTGATGCGGGTTCCACTCGAGGGTGGCGGGCGTTTGGTCGTCGAGCTCACGCCGGAGGAAGCTGCGGCACTGGGTGACGAACTCAAGAGTGTCACCAGCTAGTAGCCAGACCTACCTGTGCCGGTGAGCCACAGCCCCCGGGCGGACCGGCTCACCGGCATATCGGTGCATGCCGCCCCACCCCCACCCCTCGGCCCGGTCGATCCCCTGATCGCCTGTGCCGATCTATTGTCCTGTCCGGAATGCGGCCGGGACCTCGCGCCACGGGCGCGAGCCCTGTGCTGCGCCACCGGCCACGCCTTCGACATCGCCCGCCAGGGCTACGTCAGCCTCCTCACCGGTGCCGCCACGAAAATGTCCGGCGACACGCCCGGCATGCTCGACGCCCGGGCCGCATTCCAAGCCGCCGGCCACTTCGCTCCCATCGCCACGGCCCTGGCCGAAATCCTTGCGACGGGCCCCCTCCCGGCCCCCGCTCCCCCACCCGCTGCCGACCGGCCGCTGCGCCCGGGCGCGGCGCTCACGGGCCCGTCCGCGACCCGCCTCGCGTCGACCCTGCTGAGCGAAACCGCCCGCACCCGAGGGACCGCGCGAGCCGATGCGGGAACACCCGCGGCCCCGCCGAATGTCCCGGCCCAGCCGAACGTCCCGGCCACGCCGAATGCCCCCGCCTCGCCGAACGTCCCAGCCCCGAGCACCTCGGCCGCCGGCGCCTCGCTCGCGCCCGGAATCGTCTCCGGATCGCGCCCGGCGGCCACCGGCTCGCCCGCGGTCCTGGAGATCGGCGCGGGCACCGGCTATTACCTCGCCGCCGTTCTCGATGCCCTGCCCTGGCTGCGCGGCATCGCGCTCGACGTGTCCAAGCCCGCCGCCCGGCGTGCCGCCCGCGCACACCCCCGCGCGGCCGCGATCCTGGCCGACGCCTGGCGCGGCCTGCCCGTCCGCGACGGTTCCCTCGCGGCGGTCCTGTCGGTCTTCGCACCACGCAACGCCGACGAGGTGGCCCGCGCCCTGGCCCCCGGCGGCCGCTTCATCGTCGTGACGCCCACCCCCCGCCACCTGACCGAGCTGATCGAACCCCTCGACATGGTCCGCGTGGACGCGGCCAAACAGGATCGCCTGGCCGAATCCCTGGGCGGCCGTTTCGAACTCCTCGACCGCACCCCCGTGGACTACCCAATGTCCCTGACCCACGCCGACATCGCCGCCGTGGTCGCGATGGGCCCCTCCGCCTTCCACCCCGCCGACCACCGCCCCGCCCGGATCGCGCAGCTGCCGAACCCCGCACCCGTCACCGCGTCGGTAACCATCTCGACCTACCGCCCCCGCCCCTGACGCACCGCCCCGTACATCGATCGCGAGGCGCGAGGCGATCGGATGCGGCGAATCAGGCGAGCGGCCATAGATCGACCGGGCCCGGTGGGAACGTGCGCACGCGGGCCGACACGCCCCGGCCGCCTCAGCGATCGAGTCATGTCGGCTCCGGCCGCGTCAGCGATCGAGGTCGTGTCGGCCCCGGCCACGTCAGCAACCGGCTTCGTCGGCGGGATGCCGGCTCCGCGCGGCGCGGCAGCGCCCGTGCCGCTCAGTTCTTGCGGACCCGGTCGTAGACCTTGGCGGTGCGGGCGGCTATCTGGTTCCAGTCGAACTCGGCTATCGCGCGGGCGCGGCCCGCTGCGCCCATCGCGGCGGCGGCGACCTGGTCGGCGGCCACAACGTTCACCGCGTGGGCCAGGGCGCGCTCGTACCGGTCGGGGCGGGTCTCGTCGTAGTGGACCAGGCGGCCGGTCTCGCCTTCGACGACCACCTCCGGGATGCCGCCCACGTCGGAGGCCACCACGGCGGTGCCGCACGCCATGGCCTCCAGGTTCACGATGCCCAGCGGCTCGTAGACCGAGGGGCAGATGAAAACCGTTGCGGCGGCCAGCACCTGGCGGACGAGTTCGGTGGGGAGCATCTCGCGGACCCAGTACACGCCGTCGCGGGTCGCGCCGAGTTCGCGCACCGCGGCGCGTACCTCCGATTCCATGGCGGGGGTGTCGGCGGCCCCGGCCAGCAGCACCAGCTGGATGTCGGGGTCCAGGTGCCGGGCGGCGGCCAGCAGATGCGGGACGCCCTTCTGCCGGGTGATCCGCCCGACGAACGCCGCGACCGGCCGGTCCCGCCGCACGCCCAGTTCACCGAGGATGTCGCGTACCTCGGGCGCGGGACCGCCCGGATGCCACACGTTCGCGTCGATACCGTTGTGCACCACATGCACTTTCGCCGGATCGATGTCGGGGTAGGCGGCCAGCACGTCGGCGCGCATGCCCGCGCTCACCGCGATCACGGCGTCGGCGTAGGTCATGGCGTTGTGCTCGGACCAGGAGGACAGCCGGTAGCCGCCGCCGAGCTGTTCGGCTTTCCAGGGCCGGCGCGGTTCCAGCGAATGCGCGGTCAGCACATGCGGAATCGCGTACAGCTCGGCCGCGAGGTGCCCGGCGAGACCGGTGTACCAGGTGTGCGAGTGCACCACGTCGGAGCCTTCGGCGGCGTCGGCCATGCGCAGTTGCGCGGACATCATCTGCAGCGCGGAGTTGGCGGCGTAGAGCATCGGATCGGGTTGGTGCACCACGGCATCGAGCCGCGGCACGCCCATGCAGTGCACCGAGACGTCACACAGTTCCCGCAGGCGCGGCACCAATTCGGTGACATGCACCCCCGCCCCGCCGTACACCTCGGGCGGGTATTCGCGGGTCATCATGGCGACACGCAGGTCATGGACACCGCGCCCGTGAACGCCGTGTTCGCGGCCGCCATCCGCGCCATAACTCACCGGTCCAACCTAGTCTCTCGCCCAACCCGCGACCAACCACCCGCCCTCGCAAGTTCGCACCCCCACGACCCGCTCGCGCCGAGGGCCCGCACTCCGCTCGTGCCCGCCGGTGGGCAGGTTGCCGAAGGCAGCGGGCGTACTCGATGAACTCCCGGTCAAGCCCGTGAGCCGGGCCGCGCCGCCGAGCCCCACCCCGCCGCGCCGCCGAATGCGCGCCGCCCCGGCCACTTCCGTGGCCACCTGCCGACGGCGGCGTTCGGTCGGGCCGTCGCCCGGCACCGGGATCCGCCCGCGCGCCTCGGCCTCCGCACATCTCGATCCCGCCCGGGCGAGCTTTCGCCCCGGCAACCCACCACGTCCGCGCGCCCCGCGCAAGCGTCGGTCAGGCGACGACCAACCGAACAACCGGGTTCCCCCGGTTTCGAACTCGCGCCGCCGCAGGCCGTGCCATCGAAGACAGGTAACTTGGCGAGTGTGAGGAGCCAGCCGCACGTACTCGGGATCGTGCTCGCCGGTGGCGAGGGCAAGCGACTCTTTCCACTCACCAAGGACCGCGCCAAGCCGGCCGTCCCGTTCGGCGGCGCGTACCGCCTCATCGACTTCGTGCTGTCGAACATGGTGAACGCCGGGTATCTACGGATCTGCGTACTCACGCAGTACAAGTCGCATTCGCTGGACCGGCACATCTCCCAGACCTGGCGGCTCTCCGGGTTCGGCGGCGAGTACATCACCCCGGTGCCCGCGCAGCAGCGCCTGGGCCCGCGCTGGTACACCGGCAGCGCCGACGCGATCATGCAGTCGCTCAACCTCATCTACGACGAGGACCCGGAATACATCGTGGTCTTCGGCGCGGACCACGTCTACCGCATGGACCCCGAGCAGATGGTGACCGCGCACATCGAGGCGGGCGCGGGGGTCACGGTGGCGGGCATCCGCGTGCCGCGCAGCACCGCGAGCGCGTTCGGCTGCATCGATTCCGACGAGTCCGGCCGCATCGTCAACTTCCTGGAGAAGCCCGCGCATCCGCCCGGCACCCCGGACGATCCGAACGTCACCTTCGCCTCCATGGGCAACTACGTCTTCACCACCAAGGTGCTGGTGGACGCGATCCGCGCGGACGCCGACGACAACGATTCCGATCACGACATGGGCGGGGACATCATTCCCGGCCTGGTGCGCGCGGGCCAGGCCGCGGTGTACGACTTCGGCAGCAACATCGTGCCCGGCTCGACCGATCGCAGTCGCGGCTACTGGCGGGACGTGGGCACCCTGGACGCCTTCTACGAGGCGCACATGGATCTGGTCTCGGTCGACCCGGTCTTCGATCTCTACAACCGGCACTGGCCGATTCGCGGCGCGGCGGAGAATCTGCCGCCCGCCAAATTCGGCCGCGGCGGGCTGGCGCAGGAGTCGATCGTCGGCGCGGGCAGCATTCTGTCCGCGGCCACGGTGCGCAATTCGGTGCTGTTCTCCAATGTCCGGGTCGAGGACGGTGCGACGGTGGAGGGCAGCGTGGTGATGCCCGGCGCGCGGATCGGGCGCGGCGCGGTGGTGCGGCACGCCATTCTGGACAAGAACGTGGTGGTCTCCGAAGGCGAGATCATCGGCGTCGACCTGGACCGGGATCGGGAGCGCTTCGCGGTCAGCAACGGCGGCGTGGTGACCGTCGGCAAGGGCATCTGGGTGTGATGACACACCGTCCGCCGATGTGACCCGGCGGATAACGGTGGACGCGGCCGCCCCGGTTGGCGAAAATCGGTGGGTGGAGCGCCGCCGCGAGGCCGCGCGGGAGGGAACGGGCCATGAGCCGCGCATACCGGATCGTCACCACCTTCGCCTGTGCCGCACTGCTCGCCGTCGCGGCGGGATGCGCGGTCGAGGGCACGCCCGCACCCGCCGAGATCGACGTCCGCACGCTGGACACGGGGTCGTATCCGGTGGATCGCTATACGTACGGCCGTGATTCGAACGGCAAGGGCGCGGTGCTCGAGGGCATGCGGATGGCCGATGCCGTGGTGCCCGCGGTGAAGGTCGACCCCGGCCTGCGGGTGGGCCGCGGCGGGATCGTGCTCACCTCGGTCAACGACGTGGTGACAGTGAGCCATCTGTCGTCCTCGGCCCGGCCGGTGCTGCAGAATCGGGGCTTCATCGCGGGCTTCGCCACCAGCAGTTCGGATCTGGCCGATCCGGCCGGATCGAGCGCGCCGGATCCCAAGAGCACCACGGTCACGATTCGCCTGCTGCGTTTCCCGAGCGCCGACAGCGCGAAGCTCGCCGCGCGGGAGCTCTCGGACGCCGACTTCAACGTGGCCCTCGATCAGAACCGCAAGCTCACCCTGCCGGATTATCCGGATGCCATGTCGCACTGGCGTCCCGGCGTGGCGAACATCGGAATGACCATGCCGCGCAAGGAATTCGTCATCTCGGTGTTCATCTCACGGCCCAGCGCCGACCAGGCCGATCTGCTGTCCTGGCTGAAGAAGACCCTGGACGCGGAGGTGCCCGCGGTCGACGCCTTCGCCGCGACGCCTGCCGACCGGGTGGAGCAGTTGCCGGTCGATCCGGACCGGCTGCTGGCCCGGGTGCTGACCACCAATCGCGATGGCCGCAGCCCGGATCCGGATACCTTCGCGGTCTTCGGCCCCGCCATGCTCGTTCATCCGGCCGGGGACCAGGCGCTGCGCTCACGCCTGGTCGCCGACACCGGGATGGACGCCATGGCGGGCGTGGACGAGAACTACCTGTTCCGCACGCGCGACGCGAAGTCGGGCGCCGATCTGGTGAGCGGACTGATCAGCAGTCTCGGGGAGACCGGGTCGACGGGTCCGGGACCGGAGAACGTTCCGGACGCCAAATGCGTGCACCGCAAGTCCGGTGCGGCGGCGTTCCGGTGCTACGTGATCTACAAGAGGTATGTGGGAGTGGTGAACGCGCAGACCGCGGACGAGGTGCACCGCATGGCGGCGGCACAGTACGCGCTGCTGGCCAACAGCCTGTAGCGGTGTGGACCGGCCGCCCGCGCGCGATCGGCCGCCGGCCGGCGCACAGGCATTGCGGCGTAAGCGATCCCGGGCGGGTACCCGGGACGCCAAACCGCAGTGGGGCGGGCGCGTCACTCAGAAGCGCAGGGTGTCCGCGTCCAGCGCGCGCCAGGCGGCCGGACGTCCGGCATCCTGTGCGCGCGGCTCCGATTCGGCCTCCGCGCACCGCGTGCATTCGGAATCCGCTCCGGCCGTGACCTTTTCATCAGCCCCCGCACGCGCGGCGGCATGTCGGCGGCATACCGTCGACCCGCCGGCGGCCGCGCGGCCGGTGCGACCTAGCCCACGCTCACCGCGCCCGGTCGAGGCCCCCGCGTGGGTGGCCGAGGCCGGGCTGTCGTCCCGGAAGCGGTAGTCCCGGAAACCGAACGGCTGCAGCAGCGCTCGCAGGAATTCGGCCCCGTCCTGCGGCAACACCCGGCGATCCTCGCCGGGCACGTCCACTCCCTGGTGGTACCAGACCCGCGCCACCAGTCCCTCGATCGGGTCCACCGCGCGAAAGGTGGCACGCCCGTCGGCGGCCAGCCGGAATTCGGCGATCCGCCGCCACTGCCCGGACTCGCGGAGGTACAAACCCACCACGGCCGGAACCCGATGCCCCATGAGAAACCTCATTCGTCGAACCTGTTCATGGAGTATCCCGGCCCGCGGCACGGTAACCCTTTCTGTGGCTCACCGTGCCCGGCGGGTTTCAGCGCGAGTAGCAGAACGGCTCGCAGGGCCCCGGCTGTGCCGGCACCACGTGTGACATGTCGTCGAATCGAGCCCCACTGACCAGCAGCAATACCACCAGTGCCGCAAACAGGATGAGCCCGAACAAGATCAGCGCGGGCCACAGCCATCCGGACGGCAGATGCGCTCCGAGTACCAGTCCCTCGTACATCCCCCACCTCCTCTAATCGGTTCCCCTTTCATCTACCACCATTTCGCCGAACTAATCCACCCCCGTCCCCTGCCCACCCGCTGCCCGAGCCGCCGCCACACCGAGGGCAGCGCTCGCGAACAGGACTGCGCCACCGGGCATTCGACCACCCGTGAGCAACGGCCGGGCGTCGTGCTCGGGCGCTTGCGCATCCGAGCCGTAGGAGCGTCAGCGCAGGTCGCGGCGGCGGAAGCCGATCAGGCCCACGGTGATCAGGACCGCGGCGATGGCGAGCAGGATCAGCACCGGTGCGGGGTTGAACGCCGCGCCGGGGACCTTCGGGAGGTGCTCGAAGGGTTCCAGGTCCCGGAGCCACTGGGGGGCACCGGAAATCGCGCCGAGCAGGAACACCGCGACGGCGGCGGTCAGTACGCCCCAGGCGACGGGGGTCCAGCGGGGCGCCAGACCGAACAGGGCGACGGTGATCGCGGCGAAGATCCACACGGCGGGGAGTTGGATCAGGGCGGCGGCCAGGACATCGGGCAGTTTCGCGCCGATGTCGCCTGCGGCGCGGCCGTAGACCAGTCCGCCGAGCAGTCCGGCGACCAGCAACGCCACCGCCGGACCGCCCAGGGCGAACAGCAGATGCGATGCAGCCCAGCGGGTTCGGGAGACCGCGCCGGTGAGCAGTGTTTCGGTGTGCTGACCGCTCTCCTCGGAGTGCAGGCGCAGCGCCGCCGAGATCGAGTACGCCGCGGCCGCCACGCCGATCATGGTGAAGGCATAGGTGATCATCGAATTCTCCAGCGACGCGGAACCGCCCATGCGGGTGATCAGATCGCGAATGGCCTGGCTGCTGCCCAACTCGTCGCCGATGCCGTGCACGACGCTGCCGATGATCAACCCGTACAGGCCGAGTCCGGCGGTCCAGGCCACCAGCGTGCCGCGCTGCAAGCGCCACGCCAGTCCGAACGGACCATTCAGCCCGGGACCGGCGGCGGCCGCACCGGGCCGTTCGGCGATCAGTCCCGCGCCCAGATCCCGATGCCGCAGTAGCTGATACGCGATTCCCGTCAGGATCAGCACGGCCACCACGTGCAGTCCCAGCACGGCGAAGTGATCCCCGGCGAACGGCCGCACCTGCAGCGACCAGCCCTGCGGCGCGAGCCAGGTGAGCGGCCCGGCGGGCCCGTCCCCGGCCTGCGCGTCCCCGATGCCGCGCAGGGTGAAGGTGGCTCCGAGCACGCCGAGGGCGATGCCGCGGGCGAGCCGGGCGCCGGTGGTCAACTGGGCGCACACCGCGGCCACCGCCGCGAAGACCGCGCCCGAACCAGCCAGTGCCAGACCGAAAGCCAGCGATCCGGCGATATCCCCGTCGGTGCCGCGCAGGTCGCTGCCCGCGAGACTCGCGAAGCCGATGAGCCCGGTCAGCAGCGCCCCGCCGTAGGCGATCACCAGCGTCGCGGTGAGCCCCGCGAACCGCCCGACCCGGGTGGCGGCCACCAGTTCCCCGCGCCCGGTCTCCTCCTCGGCCCGGGTGTGCCGGATGACGGTGAGGATCGTGGCGATGCCGATGAGGCTGTAGAACATCCCCGCCTTCCACACCCCCACCGCGCCCAGGCTCGTGTTGTAAATCGGCCCGTACATGGCCAATTGGGCCGGGCTGGCCAGAATGGAGTCCGCGAACCCGGCCCGATCCGCGGCGCTCGGATACACCGAGGCGATGCTGTCGATGTACACGCTGCCCAGCGGCGCCGACAGCAGCAGCACCCACAGCGGCAGCACGACCCGGTCCCGCCTCAGGTACAGCCGCAGCAGCTGCCCGGTCCCGGTGAAATTCCCCGCACGGGAAGCAGTTTCGAGGCGATGCTGCCCCGGATGCGCTACAGCGGCGGTCATTTCGACACCTGATTCCGGCTGTCGGATGCGGTGTCGTCGGCGGCGTCGGGACGACCGGCCAGCACCGCGGCGTTTCCGGTACCCGCGGCCGTCGCCGCACCGCTGCCCGCGCCCACGGCAGCGGCTTCGCGGTTGCGAATCCCCGCGGCCGTGCCGTTGCCCGTGTCCGCGTCCTCCCCGTTGATCGAATAGTGCCGCAGGAACAGCTCTTCCAGCGTCGGGGGCTGGCTCACCAGGCTGCGCACCCCGGCATCACCGAGCACGCGGATCAGCTCGCCGAGGTGTTCGCTGTCGACCTGCAGGTGCACCGTGTGATCCTCGACCGTCACGTCGGCGACCCCGGGCAGGTGGCTGAGATCGCCCGGGTCCCCGGTCATTTCGGCGGTGATGGAGGTCCGGCTCAGGTGCCGCATCTGGGCCAGGGTGCCGGACTCGACGGTCTTGCCCGCCCGGATGATGGTGACCCGCCGGCACAGCGCCTCGACCTCGGACAGGATGTGGCTGGACAGCAGGACGGTGCAGCCGCGTTCGGACGCCTCGCGCACGCATTCGCGGAAGGTCTGTTCCATCAGCGGATCCAGCCCGGAGGTGGGTTCGTCCAGCAGCAGCAGTTTCGCGTGCGAGGAGAAGGCCGAGACCAGCGCCACCTTCTGCCGGTTGCCCTTGGAGTAGGTGCGCGCTTTCTTCTTCGGGTCGAGTTCGAACCGCTCGATGAGTTCGGCCCGCCGCCCCTGATCGAGTCCACCGCGCATGCGGGCCAGCAGGTCGATGGTCTCCCCGCCCGAGAGCGATGGCCACAGCGTGACATCGCCGGGCACGTAGGCGATGTCGCGGTGCAGCGCGACCGCGTCGGTCCACGGGTCGCGCCCGAGCACCTGCGCGGTGCCGGAGGTGCGGGCGAGAATGCCGAGCAACACGCGAATGGTGGTGGATTTCCCGGCGCCGTTGGGCCCCAGGAAGCCGTGGACCTCGCCGGTTTCGACCTCGAGGTCGAGGCCGTCCAGGGCGTGTACCCGTCCGAAGTGCTTGTGCAGGTCCCGGACGGTGATGGCCGGTTGTGCCGGACTGTTCATCGAATCTCCTAGGCGGAAAACGATTTATGGGTTCTCTTGGGTGTTCCCGTGCTGCTGCTGGGTCAGCGTGTCCAGCATCATCGAGTCGGTCAGCAGGCCGTGGGTGAGGATTTCCAGCGCCGGCAGCATCATGCGATCGGCGTACTCGCGCAGGGCTTTCCGGTAATCGACGCGACTCTCGTGGGTGGCCGCGTACAGCTGCAGGAACATGATGATCCCGCCGCCGTTGGTGATGGCGAAGTATTTCGCCATGGCCGGCAGATCCCTGGGCGCGCGCAGGGTTCCGGCGGCGATGCCCGCCGCGAGGTAGCCCTGGATGTCCTCGACCATGTGGTCGAAGAACACCGTCATGAGCGATCCGCCCGCCTGCAGGCTGCGCAGCAGATACGCCAGATACGGTGCGAAATCCTCGATCTCGGCCATCTGCGCCAGCAACCCGTTGGACGAGGGCCGCTCGAGCGATTCGAGCTTGGCCGCCCGGATCACCTCGCGCACCCGGTCGTCGCAGGCTTCCCGCAGGCCGTCCTTGGACCCGAAGTGATGATTCACCAGTCCGGGGGAGACACCGGCCGCGGCCGCGATGGCGCGCACCCCCACCCCGAACCCCTCTTCCCCGAACACGGTGATCGCGGCGTCGCGAATCCGGGCCCGGGTGCTCAAATCATCGGTTGAACGCACGTTCAATAGATTAAACACGCGTTCAATACCCTGGCAAGAGCTCTCCCCCGCAAAGTTCGCAGAATTCCGAAAGCCCAGCTCAGCTGGGCTACAGCAGCCGTTCCCGTCCGACGCCCAGCGCCCTACCCGCGCGACAGCGCGGCGGCCTTCACCCGCGCGACGCGCAGAGCAGCCCATCCCCCACCGGGATGAGCACGCTCGTCAACCGCGGATCCTCCGCGATGGCCCGGGTCGCCGCCCGCACCGCCTGGGTCTGCGGATCACGCTGCGCCGGATCGGGCACGCGCCCGCCCAGCAGCGCGTTGTGCAGCAGGATCGCCCCGCCCTCGCGGAGTAATCGCACCGCCTGATCCACGTATTGCGGGTGCTCCAGCGGCGCGGCGTCGATGAAGACCAGGTCGTAGGCCCCATCGGCCAAGCGCGGCAGCACATCCAGCGCCCGGCCGTTGATCAGCCGGGTGCGCGCGGGGGTGATGTCCGCGGATTTGAACGCCTCGCGCGCGGCGCGCTGATGTTCGGGTTCGGAGTCGATCGTGGTGAGCGTGCCGTCCTCGCGCATGCCGTCCAGCAGCCACAGCCCGCTGACGCCGGCGCCGGTGCCGACCTCCACCACGGCGCGCGCGCCGAGCAGCTGGGCGTACATGCTGAGCAGTGCCCCCACCGACGGGGGCACGGGCGCGGCCCCCAATTCGAGGGCGCGTTCGCGCGCGGAAACGAGAATCTCGTCCTCTGCGACGGATTCCTCCACGTAGGCGAGGTTGCGCTGCAGGTTCGATGCCGCCGGAGTCTGACTCACGGGTATGAGGCTAATGGCGCGGGGGCGGTATCGCGTGGCGGTGACCGGCCGGTGTGGCGATTTTTCTCAGGTGTCCCTCAGCCTGCGCATACGGCTGCCACATCAGGACCGGCAAGAGTATTGCCTACGCCAGGCCAGCGACCGGCGGCCCGGCCCCGGGAACAACCTGACCCACCAGGTCGGTTGCAAGGGGGACGAAGCCCCGGTCCCGAGTAGGAGGTACTCCCATCCACATGGTCGACGAGGCGCGTGACTCCGCCGGACTGCTCCCGCAATCCTTCGAGCCGAACACCGAGCTGCCGCAGGACGGCGAGCCGGATCCCGCACTGCTGTCCGGAACGGCCGCTTTCGATGCCACCGGCGATCGCCACAAGATGCCGACCTGGGACGAGCTGGTCCGGGAACACGCCGACCGCGTGTACCGCCTGGCTTATCGCCTGACCGGTGACCCGCAGGACGCCGAGGACCTGACCCAGGAGACGTTCATCCGGGTCTTCCGCTCGCTGTCCCACTACCAGCCCGGCACCTTCGAGGGCTGGCTGCATCGCATCACCACGAACCTGTTCCTGGACATGGTGCGCAGACGCAACCGCATTCGCATGGAGGCGCTGCCCGAGGACTACGACCGCGTCCCCTCCGAGGGCCCGGGTCCCGAGCAGCTCTATCACGACGCCAACCTCGATCCCGACCTCCAGGCGGCGCTCGACTCGCTGGCCCCGGAATTCCGCGCGGCGGTCGTGCTGTGTGACATCGAAGGTCTGTCCTACGAGGAGATCGGCGCCACGCTCGGCGTCAAACTGGGTACCGTGCGCAGCCGCATCCACCGAGGACGTCAGGCACTGCGCGAGCACCTCGAGCATAATGGGGTGGAGCGGCGGAACGCCGCCACCGAGAAGGTCGGGTAAGGCGCGGTTCCAGCACCTCGCGCGCCGGCTTTTCGCGTGCAGCCGAGGTGGTCCTTCCGAAAGGTGTGCAGCTTATGAGTGGGCCGGACAGAACGCCGCGTCGTCCACCTCGTTTCGCCCCCACCGAGCATCTGGCCACGGAGGCCATCGCCGCCTATGTCGACGGCGAACTGCGGATGAACGCGTATCTGCGTGCCGCTCATCATCTTTCCGTGTGCCGCGAATGCGCCGTCGAGGTCGAGTCGCAGCAGCAGGCGCGCAACGCCCTGCAGCAGTCGACGCAGATCTCCGCGCCCCTGCGGTTGCACGACACTCTGAGTCGTATCCCTTTGTCCGAACTGCCCGGCGCGGAACACCCGCCGATCACGGACCGCAATATGCTCGCTCCCGGCGCGAGTTCCTTCGGGCTGCGCCAAGATTCGTTCGACAGCAGACGGTGGACAAGCTGGTGGCGCAAGTAGAGTTCATCGGGTGACCACCGAATCGAAGAACACGGGCCCGGTTCCGGGTGAGGGGCCCGCGGCGGACAACCTGTCGCGATCTGCGCAGGCTTCGGATTCGGCGGCCGATCGGGGGAACCTGAGGCCGTCGGACGCACCGGTCCTGGGGCCGCGGCCGGTTTATCGGCCGCACGTCGACAATCACACCGCGCACGCCTTCCGCCGCCCGAGTGGGCAGAACGGTTCGTTCTCACCGCGCTCGGCGGCCGCCGCGGTGGCGGGGGCCGCCACCGACGGCCCGCAGGTGCAGAATCGCCCGCCGGACTCGGTGCTGGCCGAGGCGTTCGGCCGCCCGGAGGGTTCGGACGAACTGCTGCAGCGCGATCCCGAGGCGCAGCACGACGACAACGAGCCGGCCGCGCCCGCGGATCCGTGGCGCGATCCGGCGTCCGCCGCCCGGCTGGGCTCCCCGGCCGTGGCCACGGCTCGCCCGGCGCCGCTGCCGGAGGGCCGCAAACTCAGTGCCCGCGACGTGCTCTTCGGCGGGCAGGCCTCGGGCCGCGCGCTGGCGACGCTGGCCGCCATCGCCCTGGTGATCGGCTTGGCGGGCGGCGCGATCGGCGCGCTCACCTCCGATTCCACCTCGGCGCTGACCTCGCGCAAGGTCGAATTGCAGTCCGCGCCGGGCAATGACGAGCCGCACGGGCAGATCACCAAGGTCGTGGACGCCGTGATGCCCTCGGTCGTGACGGTGCGCGCCTGGGTGGGCGACAGCGGTTCGTCCGGTTCGGGCGTGGTCATCAGCGGCGAGGGCTACATCGTCACCAACAATCACGTCGTGTCGCTGGCCGCCAACGACAAGAGCGGCAAGGCCCAGTTGCAGGTCGTGTTCTCCGACGGCACCCGGGTGCCGACCTCGATCGTGGGCCGCGACACCAAGTCCGATCTGGCGGTGCTCAAGGTCGATGTGAAGAACCTGTCGGTGATTCAGCTCGGCAATTCCGCGGACGTGCAGGTCGGTGACGACGTGCTCGCGCTGGGTTCGCCGCTGGGCCTGGAGAAGACCGTCACCTCCGGCATCGTCTCGGCGCTGCATCGGCCGGTGAAGGTCGGCGGCGAGGGCACCGACACGAACGCCACCCTGGACGCCGTGCAGACCGACGCCGCCATCAACCACGGCAACTCCGGTGGCGCGCTGGTGGACATGCAGGGCCGGTTGATCGGCATCAACACCGCGATCAAGTCCGAGAGCGGCGGTTCGGTGGGTCTGGGTTTCGCCATTCCGGTGGATCAGGTCAAGCGGATCTCGCAGGCGCTCATCCAGACCGGCAAGGTGAATCATCCGAGGCTGGGCGTGAGCGCCAAGACCAAGATCGTCGCCAATGACGTCATGAGCGGTGCGGCGGTGGCCGATGTGCAGGCCGGCGGTCCGGCGGCCAAGGCGGGCATCGTCGAGGGCGATGTCATCGTCAAGGTGGGTGACCGCGAGGTCACCGGCCCGGAGGAGCTGACCGTGGCCGTGCAGTCCCACGAGATCGGGCAGACGGTGAACGTGCGCCTGATCCGCGACGGGCGCGAGGTCGACGTTCCGGTCACCTTGGAATCGGACTGAGGCTTCGATAGTGGTCGAGTGCACGTGCGGCGGGCGGGCGTTCATATTCGGGCACGGGTAGCCTGAACCCGTGTTCAGCAATGTCAGCTGGGGCGAGATGCTCGTATTGCTCGTCGCCGCACTCGTGATTCTCGGCCCGGAGCGTCTGCCCGGGGCGATGCGCTGGACTACCAAGTCGCTGCGGCAGGTCCGCGATTACGCGACCGGGGCGACCCAGCAGCTCAAGCAGGAACTTGGCCCGGAGTTCGACGAACTGCGCAAGCCGCTCGAGCAACTCAACGAATTGCGCGGAATGAATCCGCGCTCGATGGTGACCAAACATCTTCTCGACGGCGACGATTCATTTCTGACGAAGGCCTTCGAGCCGCCGTCCTTCGACAAGCCGTCGTTCGACAAGCCGACCAGCGCCACCACCAGCGGTTTCGGCGAGTACGGCATGCCGAAGCAGCAGAAACCGCTGGAGCGCAACGAACGTCCGCCGCTCGATCCGGACGCCACCTGAGATCTCCGGCGTCAACCGGACTAGACACCTGCGGCTGTTCAGGTATCTAGACTGCGCACATGTCAGCCGACGAGGTGGCACGGGTGTTCGCGATCGAAGACAAGGTCGAGCGACTCAAAGCCGCCACCGACGGAGTCGCGGCCGCGCAGCAGCAGATAAACGAGTTGACGCGCATACGCCGCGCCGTGATCCGCGAACTACATGCCGAGGGCTGGACGTTCGCCAGAATCGGTGCGGCCGCCGGACTTTCCCGCGCCCGCATTCATCAGGTCAGCACCCAGGGGCCGGTACCGGAGGGTCTGTTCTTCGGGCACGGGCCACTCACCATCCTCACCCCGGACGTGCGCAGCAACACCCGCTCGCTCGCTCTGGTCGGAGCCCCCGACGCCGCCGCGCCGCATCGCCTGGTGGAGTTGCTACGCGAGCTGGGGTTCACCGCGGCCGTGCAGCGCTTCCTACCGGGCAGACCCCTGGATCTGGATCGCGACGGCCTGATCGTGCTGGGCGGGCCCGAGCTGTCGCCCAGCCTGCGCTACCTGGTGGCCGCCGATCCGCGCCTGCGCCGCACGGTTGCCCGCGCCGGGCGCATTCGCCGCGGCATCGAGGATCGCGCGGCCCGGCGCGTGTACCGCCCCGGCGGCACCGAACCGTACGACATCGCCTACCTGGCCCGCCTGCCCCGCCCCGACGGCAAGGGCACGGTGCTGGTGATCGACGGCCTGCACCCGCCAGCTTCCCTGGGCGCGATTCGACTGCTCGCCACGCGACTGGCGACCCTGCACGAACGCGCTGCGACGCATCCGTTCTCGGCCGTGGTGGGTGTGCGCTACGACCGCTCGACGGGCGAGCCCATCGAAGCCGATCTGCTGACCCCGATCTACCGTCACGACCGCTGACAGCGGTCCCCGGCCACACCGATCCGGCCACCTGCCGCGCGAACGAGGTCGCGCGGGTCAGGCCGCGGCCCACTCCGGGCGCAGGGTGTTCATCGGCGGGCGATCCGCCAGCGAGACCTCGGTGGCCTGCGCCGTGAATTCGCCGTCCACGAGCGGGAATTGCGTGAGCGCGGCACCCGAGTCCGCGACGCCCGCGCGGCCCAGCATCGTGCCCAGGATCTGCCGGCTCATCACCCCGAGTTCGGACAGCGGGCGGTTGCGGTGCTGGCGCACACCGAGATTCACCTGTCCGATGGCGCTGAGCCCGAGCATGTCGTGGGTGTCCATGAGCAGCCCGATCTCCACGCCGTAGCCGGGCGCGAACGGCACCGCCGTGAGCAGTTCGCGGGTGCCCGCGTACTCACCGCCCAAGGGCTGCAGCACATTCGACAGCGCCGGGCGCAGCGCGGCGAGCAGCGGCCGGGCCACCAGCTCGGTGACGCGCCCGCCGCCGTTGTCGTCGACGGTCGCGCCCTGGCGCAGCGGTCGCCGGTAGTACGCCTTGACCAGGTGCATGCCCTCGACCGTGAGCAGCGGGCCGAGCAGTTTGGGCACGAACATGGGGTCGGGGTCGATCAGGTCGGAGTCCACGAAGGCGATCAGGTCGCCGGTGGTCACCGCGAGCGAGCGCCACAGCACTTCGCCCTTGCCCGGAACCGGCTCGAGTTCGGGGACGGCCTGCTCGCGGGTGACGACGCGGGCTCCGGCGGCCTGTGCGCGCTCGGCGGTGGCGTCGGTGGAGCCGGAGTCCAGCACGACGAGTTCGTCCACGAGCGTGCCGAGCAGGGGCCGAATGCTGGCCACCACGGTCGCGACCGTGGCTTCCTCGTTCAGCGCGGGGAGCACCACCGAGACGGTGCGGTCGCCCTTGGCGGCCACGAGATCCTCGACGGTCCATTCGGGCTGATCCCAGCTGTTGCTGGTGGCCCAATCCTGCTTCTTGCTCATGCCAGCCCCCTCAGGGTTCTGGCCGGTGGCCGGTGGCCCTGGATCGCGGCGATCATGTCCACGACCCGGCGGGTGGCCCCGACCTCGTGCACTCGGAAGACGCGGGCGCCCGCCGCGGCGGACCATGCGGTCGCTGCCAATGTGCCCTCCAATCGCTCGGACAAGCCGACACCAAGAGTCTCTCCGATGAAATCCTTATTGCTCAGCGCCATCAAGACCGGCCACCCGGTATTCACAAGAACGTCCACGGCCCGCAACAATTCGAGCCCGTGATAGGTGTTCTTGCCGAAATCATGGGTGGGGTCGATGAGGATCGAGTCCTTGGCGACCCCCGCCGCCACCGCGTTCTCCGCCGCGGCGACCACGGTCTCGGTGACCTCGGCCACCACGTCGGCGTACCGCACCCGGTGCGGGCGGGTGCGCGGGATCGCACCGCCGGTGTGGCTGCACACGATTCCCACCCTGAGTTCGGCGGCCACCCCGACCAGGTCCGGATCCGCCCCCGACCAGGTGTCGTTGATGAGGTTCGCGCCCTCGGCCACGGCCGCGCGGGCGACATCGGCCCGCCAGGTGTCGACGCTGATCAGCAGGTCGGGATAGCGCGCGCGGATGGCCGCGACGAACGGCACCACGCGGCGCGCTTCCTCGGCGGCGTCCACGGTGCTGCCCGGCCCGGCCTTGACCCCGCCGATGTCGACCAGATCCGCACCCTCGGTGACGGCCCGTTCGACCGCGCCCATGGCGGCTTTGTCGGTGAAGGTCGCGCCGCGGTCATAGAACGAGTCCGGCGTCCGGTTCACGATCGCCATCACCAGCGCCCGATCCGTCGCCACCGGCTTCCCGCACAACGTCGGCAACGGCGCACACATGGGCTCCAATGTACCGACCCCTGTGCCGTCTGATTTGTCTGCCTCCGCCTCTTTCCAGGCGGCTCCCGGCCAGGTCGGCCCGCGCGGCCGCGAGGACCCGTCACCCGGCCGCCCGGCACGCGTGGCTCAGTTGCCCGGTGCACGCCCCGCGGCCACTTCGGCGGCGTAGTCCGCGTACGCCGGGACGTAGCCGTCGGCCCGGTTCGCCAGGACGTACAGGGCGCTGTGATCGTCGGGCGCGTAACCCTGTTTGCGCAGTTCGACCTTGCGACTCTTGAAGGTGGAGGTCTGTTCGAGTTCGGGCACCACGCGCAGGAACAGCGGGACGGCGTAGGCGGGGAGTCGGTCGTAGAGCGCCGCGGCCGCGGCCCGGCCGTCCAGGGTCGCGCCGTCGGCGAGGGTCACCGCCGCCATGCCGGCTTTGCCGTCCGCGCCGGGGATGTCCACGCCGTAGACCACGGCCTGGGTGATGGCCTCGATGCCGGTGAAGCCGCCCTCGACCTGCGTGGTGGCCACGTTCTCACCCTTCCAGCGGAAGGTGTCGCCGAGCCGGTCCACGAAGGCGATATGTCCCCAGCGCTGGTCGCGCACGAGGTCGCCGGTGTCGAACCAGCAGTCGCCCCTGGCGAATCCGTCGCGCACGAGCTTGGATTCGGTGGCGGCGTCGTCGGTGTAGCCGTCGAAGGGGGACCGGTCGGTGACCTTGGCCAGCAGCAGCCCGACACCGCCCGCGCGCACCCGGCGCAGCTTCCCGTCCTTGCCGCGCAGCGCTTTTCCGGTGGCCTCGTCGTACTCGACGATGGCGAAGGGCAGCGGGGTGAAGCCCGCGGTCTTGTCGATGCCGAAGGCGTTGATGAACGCGACGTTGCCCTCGCTCGCGCCGTAGAACTCCACGATTCGCTTGATGCCGAAGCGTTTCCGGAACTCGTCCCAGATCTCGGGGCGCAGTCCGTTGCCGACCGCGAGCCGGACCCGGTGCGCGCGATCGGTGCGCCGGGCGGGCTGATTGAGCAGATACCGGCACAGTTCGCCGATGTAGATCACCGCCGTGGACCGGGTCGCGATGACCTCGTCCCAGAAGCGCGAGGCCGAGAACTTGCGTCCCAGTGCGAAAGTCGAGCCGCCGGCCACCACCGCGGACAGGGCGACCGTCAGCGCGTTGTTGTGATAGAGCGGCAGGCAGCAGTAGAGCGTGTCGTCCCCGCGCAGCCGGACGCCGAACCCGCCGAGTCCGGCCATGCCCTTGGTCCAGCGCAGGTGGGTCATGACGCTGGCCTTGGGCAGCCCGGTGGTGCCGGAGGTGAAGATCAGATAGGCGCGCTCGCCCGCCGTGATCTTCTCGCACACAGCGGGATCGCGGTCGTCGGCGGCGCGCGCGGCGGCCTCCAGTTCACCCGACCACAGCACCCCGGGGCGCGGTGCGGCGAGGCTGTCCAGCGCCTCGGCGCACTCCTCCCCCGCCACGTCCAGCACCGAGTTCAGCAGCTCGAAACTGTGCTGCAGCACGTGGTCTCGCTGATTGTGATTGAGCAGCCCGGCGGTGGCCCCGAGTTTGACCACGGCGAGCGCGGTGAACAGCGTCTCGGGGCGGTTCGTCATGAGCACGCCGACCACGTCGCCCCGGCGCACCCCGCGCGCGGTGAGCACGGCGGCGTACCGGTTCACCTCGGCATTGGCTTCGCCCCACAGGTATTCGCGGCCCTCGAAGCGCAGGAACGGCCGGCCCGGATGCTTGGCCGCGGCCCGCTGGAAGAACAACCCGATCGACGCCTCGGACTTCGAGTTCACCAGCATGTGCCGCGCGGTGCGCAGCATCCCCGGCGTCTCGGCCGCCATCCCGGGCAGGCGGCGCGCCAGCTCCAACAGCCCCACCGTCGATCGGACATCGGTACTCACGTGGCCTGCTCCTTCACCGCGGCATTCGGTCGATGTGCGCCGCGACACACCTCCGCGCCTACCTTACCGATGAGTAAGGAGTTGTCGAGGGGCGCTCAGGGTTCGAGGGCGGTGAAGGCCAGGTCGAAGTCCGCGGTGACCGTGACCCGGTTGATGGCCTCGTCCCCGGCGAAGCCGCGTGCGCGCAGCTCCTCGAGCCAGGTGAACAGGCCGCCGTAGTGACCGTCCGGATCCAGCACCACCACCGGTTTGTCGTGCATGCCGAGGTATCCGCCGGTCCAGGTCTCGAAGAGTTCCTCGAGGGTGCCGATACCGCCGGGCAGGGTGAGGAACGCGTCGGCGCGTTCGTCCATCACCTGTTTGCGCTCGCGCATGGTGTCGGTGACGATCAGCTCGTCCGACTCCACGTCGGCCATCTCCTTGTGCACCAGGCGTTTCGGGATGACCCCGATGGTGCGCGCGCCGGCGTCGCGGGCCGCGGTGGCGACCGCGCCCATCATCGAGACGTGTCCGCCGCCGGAGACCAATTGCCAACCGCGGCGGCCGATTTCGGCGCCGACCGCGCGGGCCAGCTCGAGGGCGGCCGGATCGGTGACGCTGGCCGAGCAGTAGACGCAGACGGCGTAGGACTCGGCAGTCGACTTCGGGGCCGGCTCAGCGTTCGAACTCATCGTCGGCCCCTTCGCCCTCGGCGTCGAGTTCGGCGCGCTCGCGCGCGGCCTCGCTCACGATGCGCACGACCTCGTCCACGCTGTCGGTGATGTGCAGCAGGCGCAGATCACCGGGTGCGATCTTGGCCGAGCCGAGCAGTGAGTCGCGCAGCCAATCCACCAGTCCCGCCCAGTATTTGGTGCCGAACAGGATGATGGGGAATTGGTTGACCTTGCGGGTCTGCACCAGGGTGAGCGCCTCGAAGAGTTCGTCCAGGGTGCCGAAACCGCCAGGCAGGCAGACGAAAGCCTGCGAGTACTTCACGAACATGGTCTTGCGCGCGAAGAAGTACCGGAAATTGATGCCGAGGTCGACCCACTCGTTGAGGCCCTGTTCGAACGGCAGCTCGATGCCGAGGCCGATGGAGTAGCCGCCCGCTTCGGACGCACCGCGGTTGGCGGCTTCCATCGCGCCCGGCCCGCCGCCGGTGATCACCGCGAATCCGGCCCGCGCGAGCGCGCCGCCGATGGCGATGCCCGCCTGGTATTCCGGGGAGTCGGCCGGGGTGCGCGCGGAGCCGAAGACCGAGACCGCGCGCGGCACCTCCGCCAAAGCGCCGAAGCCCTCGACGAATTCGGCCTGGATGCGCAGCACCCGCCACGGGTCGGTGTGCACCCAGTCGCACGGTCCCCGTTCGTCCAGCAAATGCTGATCGGTGGTCCCGATGCCCTTCTTCCGGTCACGTCGCAGCATTATCGGCCCGCGATACCGCGGCGTCTTGGCACCCTCAGCAGACATGCAGCCAAGGTTATCCGCACCGGTCGCGGCGCGGAGGCGTCAGTCCTTTTCGCCCAGCAGGTAGCTGCGCAGCATCGAGGCGACCTGGGTGATCTGTTCCACCGGCAGGTGCTCGTCGCGCTTGTGCGCGAGGTTCGGGTCGCCGGGGCCGAAGTTCACCGCGGGGATGCCGCGGGCGGCGAAGCGCGAGACGTCGGTCCAGCCGTACTTGGCGCGCACGCCCCCGCTGCCGTGCGCGTGCACGATGTCGATGAGGTCCTTGGCGGCGGGCGCGGCCAGGCCGGGCAGCGCGCCGGGCGCCCCGTCGGTGCGCTCGAAGTCCAGTTCCAGACCCGCGAAGACCTCGCGGACGTGCTCGGTGGCCTGGTCCAGGGTGCGGTCGGGGGCGAAGCGGAAGTTCACGTCGACCTCGGCCACGTCGGGCACCACGTTGCCCGCGACGCCGCCGGACACCCGCACCGCGGACAGACCCTCGCGGTAGACGCACCCGTCGATCTCGACCTCGCGCGCGGTGTAGTTCGAGAGACGTTCGAGGATGGGCGCGAGCCGGTGAATGGCGTTGTCGCCCAGCCAGGCTCGTGCGGTGTGCGCGCGCACGCCGGAGGTGGTGAGCCGCACGCGCAGCGTGCCCTGGCAGCCGGCTTCGACCCAGCCGCCGGACGGCTCGCCGAGAATGGCGAGGTCGCCCTCGAGCCATTCGGGCAGTTCTCGCTCGATCTTGCCGAGCCCGTTGAACTCGGCGGCGATCTCCTCGGCGTCGTAGAAGATCAGGGTCAGGTCGTGCACCGGCTCGGCCACGGTGGCGGCCAGGTGCAGGAAGACGGCGTCGCCGGATTTCATGTCGACCGTGCCGCAGCCGAACAGCAGTCGCTGCCCGCCCGGGCCGAGTTCGAAGCGGCTCGGCACGTTGTCGGCGATGGGCACGGTGTCCAGGTGCCCGGCGAGGATGACGCGGGTGGGCAGGCCGCGGTTGGTGCGCGCGAGCACGGTGTTGCCGTGGCGCAGAATCTCGAATCCGGTGGTCTGCTCGCGCAGGGCCTTCTCGACGATGTCGGCGATGAGCGCCTCGTCCTTGGACACGCTCGGGATATCCACCAGAGCCGCGGTCAGGGCGATGGGGTCAGCGCTGAGATCGATGGTCACCCGCCCACCCTAGGCGAGCGGTAATGCCGGTTCACTTCATCGCCACGGCCTTGGCACAAAAGGACTGTGTCTGTTTTGTCTCACTGTTTTGGTGTCCGCGCGGCGGAGGAGGTTCGGACAAGCGAAATCCCGGCCGGTAACCTGGACAGCCGTGAGCACTCAGGGAGCACAAGCAGTCGGCCTCGCCAGCATCACCGTCAACGGCACGGTACTCGACACCTGGTACCCGTACCCGGCGTTGGGCGAATTCGCCGAGACCGGTTCGGTCCGCCTGGATGCCTCCGATGTCGAGTACGCCAAGTTCGCCGACGTCGTCGGCCCCGACGAGGCCCGCCGGGTCGAGGTCGTGGTGGTGCGCACCACGATCGCCGATCTGGACGCCGCGCCCGTCGACACGCACGACGCGTTCCTGCGCCTGCACCTGCTCTCGCACCGACTGGTCCGCCCGCACGGCCTGAGCCTGGACGGCATCTTCGGCCTGCTCGCGAACGTGGCCTGGACCAACCACGGCCCGTGCTCGCTCGAGGAGCTGGAGCTGACCCGCCTGAAGCTGCGCGCTCGCGGCCCGGTCACCGTCTACAGCGTCGACAAGTTCCCGCGCCTGGTGGACTACGTCGTCCCCTCGGGCGTGCGCATCGCCGACGCCGACCGCGTGCGCCTGGGCGCGCACCTGGCCTCGGGCACCACGGTCATGCACGAGGGCTTCGTGAACTTCAACGCCGGCACGCTCGGCAATTCCATGGTCGAGGGCCGCATCTCGGCCGGTGTGCTGGTCGGCGACGGCTCCGACGTCGGCGGCGGCGCGTCGATCATGGGCACCCTGTCCGGCGGCGGCAAGCAGGTCATCTCGCTCGGCGAGCGCTGCCTGCTGGGCGCGAACTCGGGCCTGGGCATCTCGCTCGGCGACGACTGCGTGGTCGAGGCGGGTCTGTACGTCACCGCGGGCACCAAGGTCACGCTGCCGGACGGCGCTGTCATCAAGGCCGCCGAGCTGAGCGGCAAGTCCAATCTGCTGTTCCGCCGCAATTCGGTGACCGGCGCGGTCGAGGTCGTGGCCAAGAAGGGCACCGGCATCGAGCTGAACGCGGCACTGCACGCGAACGACTGATCTCCGGGCGGGCGGATCAGATCGACCAGCTGTTCGGCGATGCTGTCCGGGTCGAGCTCGCGATAGAAGTCCGCCATGCTGCCGAGCTAGGA
>NZ_JBEXUS010000076.1:0-40216 GCF_040614455.1 Nocardia sp. NPDC005978 | reverse complement strand
CAACCTATATTAAAACAACACCCCCACCACCCTACCCAAACCCCACCCTCTTCCTTCCCCCCCGTTTCCCCCGCCCTCGGCGGGGGGCCGGCGCGCGCCCCCCACGACGGTCGCGCCGGCGTCCAGGAATACCCGGCTGATACCGGCCCCGACTCCCCGGACGCCGCCGGTGACCAAGACGACCGATCCGGAGAGGTTCACTTCGATTGCCACCGTGCTAACCTACCAAGCACTTGCTTGTTTTGCCAACGATGGGCTGGCACTTTCCAAAGGGAGCGCGATGGGGATCATCCGTCACACCGAAACCGAGGGCGTGGAAGTAGTCACCGTTGACTACGCGCCGGTCAACGCCCTGCCCTCCGACGGCTGGTTCGCGCTCGCCGACGCCGTCCGCGAGGCCGGGCGCAACCCGGAGACCCGGGTCGTCGTGCTGCGCGCCGAGGGCCGCGGGTTCAACGCGGGCGTCGATATCAAGGAGATGAACGCGGACACCGGGCACACCGCCCTGATCCGCGCGAACCACGGCTGCTTCGCCGCCTTCGCCGCCATCTACGACTGCGAGGTCCCGGTCGTCACCGCCGTGAACGGCTTCTGCCTCGGCGGCGGCATCGGCCTGGTCGGCAACTCCGATGTCATCGTCGCCTCCGACGACGCGACCTTCGGCCTCCCCGAGGTCGACCGCGGCGCGCTCGGTGCGGCCACCCATCTCTCGCGCCTGGTCCCCCAGCACCTCATGCGGACCATGTTCTACACCGCGGGCACCCTCACCGCACAGCAGTTGCACCACTACGGCTCGGTCTTCAAGGTCGTGCCGCGCGCCGAACTCGACGCCGCCGCCATGGAGGTGGCCAAGAACATCGCCAACAAAGACGGCCGCGTCATCCGCGCCGCCAAGAAGGCGCTGAACGGCATCGACGTGCAGGACGTGCACCGCTCCTACCGGTTCGAGCAGGGCTTCACCATGGAGCTCAACCTCGCCGGCGTGGCGGACGAGATCCGCGCCCGGTTCGACGACGACATCGCGGCCCAGAAGAAGGGGAAGTAGAAGCCATGCGCGACAAGCGGATGACGCTCGACGAGATCGTCGGCGAACTGCACAGCGGAATGACCATCGGACTAGGCGGCTGGGGTTCGCGCCGCAAGCCGATGGCGCTGGTGCGGGCAATTCTCAAGTCGGACATCAAGGATCTGACGGTCGTCACCTACGGCGGACCGGATCTGGGTCTGCTGTGCTCGGCGGGCAAGGTCAAGAAGGCGTACTACGGCTTCGTGTCCCTGGACTCCGCGCCGTTCTACGACCCGTGGTTCGCCAAGGCGCGCACCGCCGGTGAGATCACCGTGCGCGAGATGGACGAGGGCATGGTCAAGTGTGGGCTGCAGGCAGCCGCCGCACGTCTGCCCTTCCTGCCGATTCGGGCCGGACTGGGTTCCGCCGTGGTCGATTTCTGGGAGGGCGAGCTGAAAACCGTTCAGTCGCCCTATCAGACCGACGGCAAGACCGAGACCCTCATCGCCATGCCCGCGCTGAATCTCGATGCCGCGTTCATGCACCTGGACCTGGGTGACAAGCACGGCAATGCCGCCTACACCGGCATCGACCCGTACATGGACGACCTGTACGCGCTGGCCGCCGAGAAGCGCTACCTGTCGGTGGATCGTCTGGTCGAGACCGAGGAACTGGTGAAAGCCGTTCCGCTGCAGTCGCTCATCCTCAACCGGCTGATGGTCGACGGCGTGGTCGAAGCCCCCGGCGGCGCACACTTCACCTTCTCCGGCAGCTACGGGCGCGACGAGAAGTTCCAGCGCCACTATGTCGAGGCCGCCAAGACCCCCGAGTCGTGGGCCGAGTTCAAGGCCCGCTACCTGGACGTGTCCGAGGCCGAATACCAGGATGCCGTCAAGGCTTTCGCCGAGGAGCAGAAGTAATGACCGACACCACCACCATTACTCGGGCCGAGGTTTGTGTCGTCGCGTCGGCGGAGATCTTCCGCGGCGCGGGCGAGATCGTGGCCTCCCCGATGTCCACCGTCACCACCATCGGCGCGCGACTGGCGCGGCTCACCTTCGAGCCCGACCTGGTGCTCTCCGACGGTGAGGCACGGCTGTTCGCCGAGGTCCCGCCGATCGGCGGCCAGGCTCCGCTCGAGGGCTGGTTCCCGTTCTCCAAGGTCTTCGACGTGGTGCAGTCCGGTCGCCGCCATGTGGTCATGGGCGCCAACCAGATCGATCGCTTCGGCAACCAGAACCTCTCGGCATTCGGGCCGCTGCAGCAGCCGACCCGGCAGATGTTCGGTGTGCGCGGCGCGCCCGGCAACACCATCAACCACGCGACCAGCTACTTCGTGCCCAAGCACAACAGGCGAGTCTTCGTGGACCAGGTCGACATCGTCTCCGGAATCGGTTACGACAAGATCGATCCCGAGAACCCGGCCTACCGGTTCCACCACCTGCACCGCGTGGTCTCGAACCTGGGCGTGTTCGACTTCAACGGCCCGGACCACACCCTGCGCGCGCTGTCGCTGCACCCGGGCGTGAGCGCGGACGAGGTCGCCGAGAACACCTCGTTCGAGGTCGCGGGGCTGGCCGAGGCCGGCGAGACCCGGCTGCCCACCGAGGAGGAGCTGCGGATCATCCGGACCGTGCTGGACCCCAAGGGCTTCCGTGAGAAGGAAGTGACGGCGTGACCGCGCGGCTGCGGACTCCGCTGACCGAACTGGTCGGCATCGAGCATCCGATCGTGCAGACCGGCATGGGCTGGGTCGCGGGTCCGGCCCTGGTCTCGGCCACCGCGAACGCGGGCGGTCTCGGCATTCTGGCCTCGGCGACCATGACCTTCGAAGAGCTCGAAGTGGCTATCGCCAAGACGAAGTCGCAGACGGACAAGCCCTTCGGCGTGAACATTCGCGCCGACGGCTTCGACGCCACCGAGCGCTGCGAGCTGATGATCCGGGAAGGCGTGAAGGTCGCTTCCTTCGCGCTGGCCCCCAAGAAGGAACTCATCGCCCGGCTCAAGGACAACGGCGTCGTGGTGGTTCCGTCGATCGGAGCGGCCAAGCACGCGGTGAAGGTCGCCTCCTGGGGCGCCGACGCGGTGATCGTGCAGGGTGGTGAGGGCGGCGGGCACACCGGTTCCGTCGCTACCACGCTGCTGCTGCCCTCGGTGCTGGACGCGGTGGACATCCCGGTCGTCGCCGGCGGCGGTTTCTTCGACGGTCGCGGCCTGGCCGCCGCGCTCTCGTACGGTGCGGCCGGCGTCGCCATGGGCACCCGCTTCCTGCTCACCCAGGAGAGCAGCGTGCCGGAGGCGGTCAAACGGGAGTACCTCGCCCGCGGCCTGCAGGACACGGTCGTCTCCAAGAAGGTCGACGGCATGCCGCATCGCGTGCTCAATACCGAACTGGTGCAGAAGCTCGAGAACTCGGGCCGGGCGCGCGGATTCGCCGCCGCCGCGTCGAACGCGCTGAAGTTCAAGGGCATGACCGGCATGAAGTGGTCGACCATCGTCAAGGACGGTCTCGCCATGCGCAAGCACAAGGACCTCACCTGGTCCCAGGTGATCATGGCCGCCAACACCCCGATGCTGCTGAAAGCCGGTCTCGTGGAAGGCAACACCCAGGCGGGCGTCCTGGCTTCGGGCCAGGTCGCCGGAATCATCGAGGACCTGCCCACCGTGCAGGAACTCGTCGACCGCATCGTCGCCGACGCCGTCACGCGCATCGAGGCCCTCGCCGCCTACCGCATCACCGACGAGGCCACCGCTTAAAACCGTCCCACCCGTTGTGGATTCATCCACAACCCCGAGCCGCGCGGCCCGACACAATCGGCCGCGCACCCCAGGATCCGACCGACCTCGGATCCTTTCGGCGCACGGCCTCGCCGCCGTCCGCGCCCCGGCCGCCCCGGAACCTCTCGCCCGGGGCGGCTCGGGCCGCGTCTCCGCGACCTGCGGGCCGGACTCCCGGCATGCCCGGAGAAATCGGGGATGCCGATGTCGGGCGGGACTGCCACCATGTGGGCCATGGGGAACGTCTTGATTGCCGGTGACCTGCACGGGAATACCGGGCACGCGCTGAACGTGGTGCAGGCCGCGGTGCGGAACGACTGCTCGCGGGTGTTCGTGGTGGGGGATTTCGGCGCCTGGGAGCACATGCCGTCGGGGAAACGGTATTTCGACGTCGTCGACAAGGCCGCGCGGAAAGCCGGCGTGCCGGTGTATTTCCTCGACGGCAATCACGACAAGAGTTCGCTGCTGCACGAGATGTACGACGAGCAGCGCGACGACGAGGGCTTTCTGCGGTGCCGCAGGAATGTGCGGTACGCGCCGCGCGGGCATCGCTGGACCTGGGAGGGAACCACTTTCGCCGCGTTCGGCGGTGCGCGTTCCACCGACAAGGGGTGGCGGCTGGCGCGCGAGGCGCGCACGCGGGAACAGGATCTGCGGCGCCGCCGGTACGGCTCCGCGCGGGTGCGCGCGTCCGCGGGCACGCTGTGGTTCCCGGAGGAGGAGATGACCGACGACGAGCTCGCCGAACTGCTCTGCGCCGACGCCTCGCCCGTGGACATCGTGCTCACCCACGACAAGCCGCGCGCCTCGAACCCCAAGTTCAACCGCAAGGACAGGCCCGAGTGCTTCCCCAATCAGGACCGCATTCAGGAGGTGGTGGAGACCTTGCGCCCCGGCGTGCTCTTCCACGGGCATCTGCACTACCGCTACACCGAGCTCATCGCCTGCGGCGGTGCGGGCTGGACCCGGGTCGAGGGCCTGGCCTCGGACCCGGAGTCGGCCGCGCACCCGTCCTATTCGATAGAGCAGTCCTGGTTCGTGCTGTCGCTTCCGCACACCACCGCGGAGGTCGCCGAGCCCGCCGCCGGATAGTCCCGCGCGGTATCCGGGTAACCCCGCGACGCGCCGCCCGCGCACCTCGAAACCCGCTCGCACGCTGCGACGACGATCGACGATCTTGCATACATAGCGATGCGTGCATATGATCGCCTGCGGTCGCAGGAGAGGAGATCGACATGGGTGCAGGGCACGCGCACGGCCACGATCACGGGCATTCGCACGGCGCCACGGCCGACAGCGACAAACGCCTGCTGGCGGGAGCGCTGGCGCTCATCGTCGTCTTCATGCTCGGCGAAGTCGTGGTCGGGTTCATCTCCGGATCGCTGGCGCTGCTCTCCGACGCCGCGCACATGCTCACCGACGCGGCCGCCATCGCGCTGGCGCTGTGGGCGATCCGGCTGGCCGCGCGGCCCGCGGCCGGGCGCATGACCTTCGGCTGGAAACGCGTGGAGATCCTGTCCGCCATGGCGAACGGCGCGACGCTGCTGGTGCTGGCGGCCTGGCTCACCTTCGAAGCCGTCGAACGCCTGCTGAATCCGCCGGAGGTGACCGGCGGGCTGGTGCTGATCACCGCGCTCATCGGCGTGGTGGTGAACCTGATCGCCACGCTCATGATCAGCCGGGCCAATCGCACCAGCCTGAACGTCGAGGGCGCGTTCCAGCACATCCTCAACGATCTGTACGGCTTCATCGCCACCGCGGTCGCGGGCGCGATCATCATGGTCACCGGGTTCGTGCAGGCCGACGTCATCGCCACCATGATCGTGGTCGTGCTCATGGTCAAGGCCGGCGTCGGGCTGGTGCGCGCTTCGAGCCGCATCTTCCTCGAAGCCGCGCCGGAGAACCTGGACCCCACCACCATCGGCGCGGCCATGGCCGCGCGCGAGCATGTGGTGGAAGTGCACGATCTGCACATTTGGGAGATCACCTCGGGCTCCCCCGCGCTGTCCGCCCACGTCCTGGTCGAGCCCGGCCAGGATTGCCATGCCGCCCGCGAGGATCTCGCGGGGTTCCTGGCGCACGAGTACCACATCGACCACGCCACCCTGCAGGTCGATCACGCGCAGCCCGGGGTGATCGGGCTGGGCCGCGCGGCCGCTTCACACTGCGAGCAGGCGCACGGCCCCGCTCACATCGGCTGATCGCGGCCGGTCGGCGGCTGCCCGGGCCCGGCCGAATCATGGTCGCCGGGTGCGTCATAGGACGAGGTGCCCTCGTCCAGCAGCGGTTCCCCGTCCCGGAAGTGCGCGGGCGCGAGGCGGCGCAGCACGTGGTAGCCGGTGATCACGACGAGGGTGCCGAGCGCGATGCCGCCGAGGGTGAAATTGTCGGAGAACTCGATGCTCACATTGCCGATGCCGATGATCAGGCCGGCGGCGGCCGGTACCAGATTGAGCGGATTGCGCAGGTCCACACCGGCATTGGTCCAGATCTGCGCGCCCAGCAGGCCGATCATGCCGTACAGGATGACGGTGATCCCGCCGAGCACACCGCCCGGAATGGCCGCCACGACCGCGCCGAATTTCGGGCACAGACCGAACAGCAGCGCGAAACCGGCTGCGGCCCAATAGGCCGCGGTGGAATACACGCGGGTCGCGGCCATGACGCCGATGTTCTCCGAGTACGTGGTGTTGGGCGGACCGCCGACGGCGGTGGACAGCATCGAGGCCGCGCCGTCGGCGGCGATGGCGGTGCCGAGTTTGCCGTCGAGCGAGTCACCGGTCATCTCGCCCACGGCCTTCACGTGGCCCGCGTTCTCGGCGACCAGCGCGATCACCACGGGCAGGGCGACCAGGATCGCCGACCATTCGAACGCGGGCGCGTGGAAGCTCGGCAGGCCGATCCAGTCCGCGTGCGCCACCCCGGACAGATCCAGCCGCCAGTGGTCGACGACCTCGCCGCTGCCGTCCGCGGAGTGGATGCGGCCGAAGACGCGGTCCAGCAGCCAGGACAGGCCGTACCCGAAGATCAGGCCCAGGAAAATGGCTATGCGCGAGAAGAATCCGCGCAGCGCCACCACCGCGAGACCGGTGAACAGCATGACCAGCAGCGCCGTCCACTGGTCCTGCGGCCAGTACACCGAGGCCGTCACCGGCGCGAGGTTGAAGCCGATGAGCATGACCACCGCGCCGGTCACCACCGGCGGCATGGCGATGTGAATGATGTGCGCGCCGAATTTGCGCACCGCCACCCCGACCAGGAACAGCGCCGCGCCCACCACCAGGCAGGCCCCGGTGACCGTCGCGCTGGTACCGCCCTGCGCCCGGATCACCGCGGCCACGCCGACGAACGACAGCGAGCAGCCCAGGTAGCTGGGCACCTGCCCCCCGGTGGCCAGCAGGAAGATGGCGGTCGCGACGCCGGACATCATGATGGCGAGATTGGGGTCCAATCCCATGAGCACGGGCGCGACGAAGCTCGCCCCGAACATGGCCACCACGTGCTGCGCCCCGAGCCCGAAAGTGCGCGGCCAGGACAGCCTCTCGTCGGGCCGGACCACCGCCCCGGGCGCGGGGGTCCGCCCGTCCCCGTGCACTTTCCAGCGGACACCAAGGTTCATAAGCCGCCGCTTTCTCACCGGACCGGGATTCGAATTCGGCCAATAGTAGTGCGAGCAAACGTTCAGTTCTCGCCATCCCCGCGCCCCGCCACGCGCGCCCGCCACCAACACCCGCGGCCGACCCGACCCGCGCACACGGTGCCGGATCGGTCACCGCTCACGAACCGCGGCCCGCCCCGTACCGCCCCCGCAACTCACGCGAGCGCGCGGACGGACTCGCGCGCCCGCTGCAACCACGCCCGCCACATCGCACCGCCTGCCGCCCCGCACCTCGTGCGGGTTCGAACCGCCACCGCGAACTCGCCGTTGCGCTGACCGTGACCAGCCCGCCCGCGCTCCGGTCGACGACGCCGGTACCTGTTCGCCGGGCACGCGATCGCCAGGAAACCCGAGCGGTGCTGCCGCGCGGCTGTATTCACGCCGGGCGCGAACATTCGACATCGCCCGGTCGGATACGAGTCGACACACGCACATCGACGGATCCACCTACCCCGATCTCCGGTACGGCGGACGCGGGCCGGCATCTGCGGGCAGGGCCGTCCGTGCAGGCCGGGCCGTCCATGCAGGCCGGGCCGTCCGTGCGGGTGACCGCGACCTGCTACGGGCGCGCCGTGGTCGCCGTGTCCGGCAATCACGACGCGGTCCACACCATCGACTCGAGGCGTACCGGCCGGCCATCCAGCCGGCTCCCAGGGCGGATCGTCCTTCGGGGCGGCGGGGTTGCCATGCCCTGCGAGTGCCGCGATCGCGGCCGGGGCGACGGAGTTCGGGCATCATGGGGCGGATACGGGAGGGATGGGGAAGGGGATGGGTGTGGGGTGGTGGCGGTGGGCGCTGCGCGGGGTGGGGATCGTGGTCACGGTCCTGGTGCTGGTGGGGGCGGGGCGGTTTCTGTGGCCGCAGCCGGGAATCGACGAGCAGCCCGGGAGTGCCTGGCGGCAGCTGGCTTTCGTGCGGGCGGCGATCGACGGCGGGGCCGACGTCGAAGCGCAGGGGCAGTTCCCGGAGGGGTACTACTTCTCGAACGCGCTGTACGGGCTGGCCTGGGTGCAGGTCGGGCTGGCGGACCCCGGGACGCGGGACGAGGCGTTGCGCGAGGCGCGGTGGGCGCTGGGGCGGGTCGAGTCCGAGCGGGGGCGCGAGGTTTTCAGCCCGGGGCTGCGGCCCGCGTACGGGATCTTCTGGGCGGGGTGGACGAATTGGCTGCGCGGGGGCATTCTCGCGCTCGGCGGAACCGGCGACGCCGCGGAGGTCGAGCGCTTCGTGGACGGCGTCGCGGAGATGGCGGCGGCGTTCACGGGGTCGGCGACGCCGTTCCTACAGGCCTATCCCGGACAGGCGTGGCCCGTCGATTCCACGGTGGCGATCGCGGCGCTGCGCCTGCACGACAGTCTGTTCGCGCCGCGCTTCGGCGCCGAGGTGGCGCAGTGGCTGACCGCCGTGCGCGCACGGCTCGACCCGGCGACCGGCATGCTGCCGCACCGGGTGTCCGCCGCCGACGGCACGCCGGTGCAGGGCGCGCGAGCCACCTCGCAATCGGTCATCCAACGCTTCCTGCCCGAGATCGACGCCGACTTCGCGGCCCAGCAGTACGCCCGCTACCGCGGCGAATTCCTCGCGTTCCCGGGCGGTTTCGGCCCCGCCCTGCGGGAGTATCCACGCGGCGTCCCGGGCAGCGGTGACGTGGACTCCGGTCCCCTGGTCGCCGGTGTCAGCCTGTCCTCGACGGTGGTGGCGCTGGGCGCGGCCCGGGTCAACGGCGACGAATCCCTGGCCACCGCACTGGGTTCGGCGGGCGAGCTGCTCGGCCTGCCGCTGACCCTGCCCGGCAGCAAGCGCTACGCGTTCGGCCTGGTCCCCATCGGCGACGCCTTCGTGGTGTGGTCCGCCACCGCCCGCCCGTTCACGACCGCGCCGCCGCCGGCCGGGACGCGGGACCTGCCGTGGTGGTGGCGGCTGCCCTGGCTGGCCGTGCTCTGCCTCGGCGCGAGTGCGCCGTGGCTACCCCGCGTGGCCGGACTGTGGCATCGCCGCCGCGAATCCGCTCCCAAGGATCCGCGACCGGCAGCCACGAGCACGGCTAACTAGCTGATCGGTTGCCATCTCCCGGTCCGGCACGCCGAAGAACCGGCGAAACGGACGTGCCCCGGGGCGGACTATGCGAACCGAAACCCCTGCCCTCACCCGGTGATCCGGATCTGCTGCATCATGTCGTGGTCCGCGTGATCGAGGTTGTGGCAGTGCCACACGTAGCCCCGTATCTCCGCGTGCCCGCCGCCGTGCGCCGTCCCGTGTCCCCCGGCGGGCGAAATCGCTTCCGCCCCAGCGGGAACCGGCACGACCGCGTCCGGATCGAAGCCCAGTTCGGCGATCGAGGGCCAGTACACCAGGATTCGGGTGATCGTGTCGGTCGGGCACTCGACGGTGTCCTTCCACCCCGCCTCCCACGGCGGCGGCGACTGCGCCGGCCCGAAGGCATAGGCGTCCGCGGACGGCTGCCAGCGGGCGCCGAACGCGGGCGGCGGATTACCCAGCCAGTACGCCTGGGTGAGGATGGGCTGGCGCGACAGCACCCGGATGCGCGCCAGGTGCAGGTGCACGGGGTGATCGAAGGGCGTGGCGTTGACGATGTCCCACTGCTCGATCGTGCCCGCGCGCGCCACATCCACGTCGGCGGTCAGGAACGGCAGGTTGTTCAGCGCCATCATGGTCGGGAACACCGCCGCGGACCGGGCGTCGTCGTTGAGCCCGATGAGCGTCATGGTGCGCACGCGTTCGGGCGGTTCCGGTGGCGCGAGCGGCTCGGGGAGTCCGGGCCCGCCGCGCAGCCGGGGCGGCACCCGCGCGGGCGGCCCGTCCCCGGCGACGGTGAACCGCATGATCCGGCGCACCTCGGGGACCATGAACACGGTGTTGCCGAAGTCGTTGAGGGCGGTATTGATCAGATCCGCCTGCGTCCCGTCCGGCAGCGCCCCGAAATCGACCAGCAGGTCCACCCGCTCCCCCGGGCTCACCCGCACCGCGCCGGTGGGCACCGGCGCGTCCAGCAGTCCCAGATCGCCGCCGATCACCCAGAACGGCAGTCCGCCCTCGAATTCGAGAATGTAGGGGCGGGAGTTGGAGCCGTTGAGCACCCGGAACCGATAGAGCGTGCGGCGCACCCCGAGTCGCGGCCAGACCTTCCCGTTCACACATGCCACGTCGCCGAGCTGCCCGGATTGGTTGTAGCCCTGGGGAATATAGACCCCGACCATCGGCTGCACGGTGCCGTCGGCGTTGAATGTGCGGTCCTGCACGATGAGCGGTATCTCGAATTCACCGCTCGGCAGTCCCAGCGGGTTGTCCGCCGCACCGGTGTCGAATTCGTCCCGCACGTAATACATTCCGGCGAGCCCGGCCTGGATGTTCAAGCGCGTGATGCCCATGACGTGGTCGTGGTACCAGAGCCCGGCCGCCTCCTGCCGATTGCCGTAGGCGAAAGCGGGCGTGCCGCCGTTCCGCCAGCCGATCAGCGGATGCCCGTCCGCCGCAGGGGTATTCGCGCCACCGTGCAGGTGAACGGTGAAGCGCGGATCGGTGCGGTCCAACTCGGTGGTGCCGTGCATGGTGAGGTCGACGTGCTGCGCGAGCACGTGCGGCCCGAGTTCGTTGCGGAAACTGATGCGCGACTCGCGATTTCGCCACGCCTCCAGGTTCGGCCCCAGCACCGGCCGGTCGAAGCCCCAGCTGCGCGCCTCGGGCAGATCCCGGTGATAGCTGTGCGTGCCCGCGATCGCGCTCAGTTGTCCCGTCGCGGGCCGGGTTTCGGGGATCGGCAGTTCGTCCACGAACGGCTGCAGCGGCGGTGAGTGGTAGTTGAACGGCGTCACCGGCAGCGCGGGCAGCGGCGGCAGCGGGAGCGGAGCGGGCGGCAGCGGTGCGGGATCCGCACCCGCCCCGGCCGTGAAACCGGCTCCGAGAATCCCGAGGGTCCCCAGCAGGAACCCGCGCCGGGGCAGGTCATCGCTCATAGCTCAAAAGATTCGCCGGGCCGGCGGGTGCCGGGTGCGTCCGTTTTTCGACTACCCCGATTCTCCGCTCGAACGCCGGATCACGCCCGGGAACGCCGAAGGCCGCATCCGCGGAAGCGGGATACGGCCTCGATAGCGGCGCGGGCGCTGCGCCCCGGTCGAACTCGGCTCGAACGAGCCGGGACGATCAGCCCAGGCGCTCGATGATGGTCACGTTGGCGGTGCCGCCGCCCTCGCAGATGGTGAGCAGGCCGTAGCGCCCGTTCACCCGCTCGAGCTCGTTGAGCAGCGAGGCGAACAGCTTGGCGCCGGTCGCGCCGAGCGGGTGGCCCAGCGCGATGGCCCCGCCGTTGACGTTGACCTTGTTCGGGTCCGCGCCGGTCTCCTTGATCCAGGCCAGCACGACCGAGGCGAAGGCCTCGTTGATCTCGATGACGTCCATGTCGTCGATCGTCAGCCCGGTCTTCTCCAGCGCCCACTTGGTGGCCGGGATCGGCGCGGTGAGCATGTAGATCGGGTCGGCGCCGCGCGCGCTCACGTGGTGGATGCGGGCGCGCGGGGTGAGCCCGTACTCCTGCACCGCCCAGTCCGAGGCCAGCAGCGTGGCCGCCGAACCGTCGGAGATCTGGCTGGCGAGCGCGGCGGTGACCCGGCTGCCCTCGGCGAGCGGCTTGAGCCCGGCCATCTTCTCCATGGTGGTCTCGCGCGGGCATTCGTCGATGAAGAAGTCGCCGACCCCGACGATCTCGCGATCGAAGCGGCCGTCGACGATGGCCTTGCGGGCGCGATCGTTGCTGCGCAGCGCCCACTCCTCCATGTCCACGCGGGAGATGTCCCACTTCTCGGCGATCATGTGCGCCGAATTGAACTGCGACACTTCACCGGTGCCGTAGCGGTGGTCCCAGCCCTGCGCACCGACGAACGGGGATTCGAAGCCGTACTGCTGGCCCGCGAGCATCGCCGAGGAGATCGGGATGGCGCTCATGTTCTGGATGCCGCCGGCCACGATGACCTCCGACGTCCCGGACATGATGGCCTGCGCGGCGAAGGTGATGGCCTGCTGCGAGGACCCGCACTGCCGGTCCACGGTCACGCCCGGCACCGATTCCGGGTAGCCCGCGGCCAGCCAGGCCGTCCGCGCGATGTTGCCCGCCTGCGGCCCGATCGTGTCGCAGCAGCCGAACACCACGTCGTCCACGTGCACCGGGTCGATGTTGTTGCGGCCCATCAGCCCCCGCAGTGCGGCGGCGCCCAGGTCGGCGGGGTGCACGGCGGCGAGCGACCCGCCGCGCTTGCCGACGGGCGTGCGCACGGCGTCGATCACATACGCCTCCCGCATCGGCGAATACTGGCGACGGGACGGTGCAGACATTGTGAACTCCTACTGCTAACTGCGGGCTGTAATTTTTCACCGGTCGGGCACGCGGCCCGTTGCCGATCCTGGTGGGATCGAAAGCTGTTATCGGGCTTCGGGATTGGTGAGTCCGTCGAGCACGATGGTGAGGTATTGCTTGGCCAGGGCGTCGACGGTGATGCGACCGCCGGGCTGATACCAGCGCACCGAAACCCATACGGTGTCGCGCAGGAACCGGTATGCGAGTTCGATATCCATTTCCGCGCGGAAACTGCCGTCGGCCACGCCATTGGCGAGCACCTGGTGCCAGAGTTCGCGGAACTCTTTGTTGTACTCGTCGATATAGCCGAATGGCGCCGCGCCGCTGAGGCGTTTGGCCTCGGCCTGGTAAATGGCGACCGCGGCGTGCCACTGATCGAAGGACTCGTACGACGCGAGCACCAGCGCCTCGAGGGTGTCGCGCGCGCCGAGCCCGGAGGCCACGATCTCGCGGTAGCGCCCGAAGAGGTCGTCGAGGAAGCCGCGCAGGATCTCGTCCACCATGGCTTCCTTCGAATCGAAGTGGTGGTAGAGACTGCCCGATAGAATCCCCGCGGCGTCGGCGATATCGCGAACCGTGGTGGCGCGCAGTCCTCGCTCGGCGAAGAGATTGGCGGCCAGGCCGAGCAGCTCGCTGCGGCGAGCAGACTTCGAGGGCTCCGAGGGTGGGGTCACGAAGCCCAATATACAACCAAGCATTTGCTTGGTCGAGGGGGGTCAGCGCACCGAATAGCGGAGCGGCGAGGAAACGGACAGATCGGCCAGCAGTCGATCGCAGATCACCACCGGTGAGATCCCCGCCCGGGACAGCCTGGCCACCAGGGCCAGCCGCCGCTCGGGACTGTCCCACTCGACGGTCAGCGGCTCGCGCCCCGGCCCCGCGTCCACCGTGGCCATCACCCGCGGCGGCTGCCCGTCGGCCTCGGACTCCTCGCTGAGCTTGAGCACCATGCCGCGCTGCCAGGCCCGATAGGTCTCCATATCCGCACCGGCCACCAATTTGTCCGTGGCCGCGCACAATCCCCGCGCGATGCCGTCGGTGAACGCGATGTGGTCGAAACGCAGCCGGCGGCACTCGCGCACCACCGCGAGCAGATCGGAGCGAACCTCGCACAGCAGCGCCGTCTGCCTGCGGCGGTGCAGTTCGAGCTCGGAGACGCCGTTCCTGGTCTCCGCGGTCAAACCCATGCGCCGGGCGCGTTCCCGATCGCGGATCATGTCCCGGCGCAGCGCGGCCTGTGGATCGCGGGAGATTTCTCCCTCGTCCACGGCGTGTTGTTCGAGAATCTCTGCGGCGCGCGTCGCGGTCACGCGTTCGGATTCGTGCTCGAGTAATTCCGCGCCCAGCGTGAGCGCGGCCATTATGACGTTGTCGAGTCTTCGGCGCGCGAGGACGACCTCGAGAACCAGCTCGAGTTCCAATTCGCGTACACGTTCGGTCAGTGCTTCTGGTTGGCGTTCCGGACCCATGGGTCGTGCCCTTCGACTATGCGGAACCGGCCTAAACCAGGATTACACAGCCGTACGGGGGTCGCGCCACAATATTTTTCGCCCGCTCCGCGCGCACGCGGATTTTCCGGCGACGCGGGTGCGAAATACAAAGCGGCCCGGCATGTTTCCACATACCGGGCCGTTCGAGACGGGAAATTCTCAGGCGCGCTGGCTCGAGATGGAGACGACCTCACCGGTCAGGTAGGTGGTGTAGTCGCTCGCGAGCATGGCGATGGTCGCGGCGACCTCCCACGGCTCGGCCGCGCGGCCGAACGCCTCACCGGCGGCCAGGCGGTCCAGCAGATCACCGGAGGTGACCTTGTCCAGGAAGGCGTGCCGGGCGATGGACGGCGCGACGGCGTTGATCCGCACCCCGTATTCGGCGGCCTCGACCGCGGAGCAGCGGGTCAGCGCCATGACGCCGGCCTTGGCTGCGGCGTAGTGCGCCTGCCCGTGCTGCGCGCGCCAGCCCAGCACGCTGGCGTTGTTGACGATCACGCCGCCGTGCCCCGCGTCGCGGAAGTACGCGAGCACCGCGCGGGTGGCCCGGAAGGTGCCGTTCAGCGTGATGTCGATGACCTTGTCCCACTGCTCGTCGGTCATGTCGACGACGGGGGTCTCACCGCCGAGTCCGGCGTTGTTGACCATGATGTCGATGCGGCCCAGGGCCTGCACCGCGCCCGCGATCAGTTGGTTGACCTGTTCGGTCGAGCTGACGTCGCAGGGCACGGAAGCGATTCGGCGGTCCGGGAATTCGGCCTGCAGCGCCTCGGCGGTCTCCTTCAGGCGACGCTCGTGCCAGTCGGAGACGACCACGTCGGCGCCTTCGGAGAGCAGCCGGCGGGCGGTGGCCGAGCCGATGCCGGTACCGGCGGCGGCGGTCACGACCGCGACCTTGCCCGCGAGCAGGTTGTGGCCGGGGGTGATCTCGGGGGCGGTGGACAGATCGGTCACGGACGAGCCTCTCGGGGAAGTCCGAGCACCCGCTCGGAGATGATGTTGCGCTGAATCTCGTTCGAACCGCCGTAGATGGTGTCCGCGCGAGTGAACAGGAAGAGCCGTTGCCAGGCATTGAGATCGGACTTGCCGTCGTGGTCGACGGCGTCGGCGATCAGGCCGGGCGCGCCGAGCACGTCCATGGCCAGCTCGCCCAGATCACGATGCCAGTTGGCCCACAGCAGTTTGGTGACCGAGGCCGAACCGGCGGCGGTGCGGGCGTCCACGGTGGCGCCGTCGTGCCCGGATTCGAGGGTGCGCAGGACATGGGCCCGCAGCACGCGCAGCCCCACCCAGGCCCGGTCGAACCGATCGGCGATGACCGCGTCGCTCAGCACGCCGCGCTGCTGCGCCACGGCCTCGAGGTCGGCGAGTTCCCGCGCGTAGCGGATCTGCTGACCGACGGTGGAGATGCCGCGCTCGAAGGTGAGCGTGCCCATCGCGACCGCCCAGCCGTCACCGGGCTTGCCGACCACGAGATCGGCTGCGGTGCGGGCATTGTCGAAGTAGACCTCGTTGAATTCCGCGGTCCCGGTGAGCTGGATGATCGGCCGCACCTCGACGCCCGGCTGCTTCATGGGCACCAGGAGATAGGACAGGCCCTTGTGCCTGCTCGACCCCTTCTCGGTGCGCGCGACCACGAAGCACCAGTCCGACAGATGCGCCAGCGAGGTCCACACCTTCTGCCCGGTGATCGACCATTCGTCGCCGTCCAGGTGCGCGGCGGTGGTGACCGCGGCCAGGTCCGAGCCCGCGCCGGGTTCGGAGTAGCCCTGGCACCACAGTTCGGTGACATTGCGGATGCCGGGCAGGAAGCGCTGCTTCTGCTCTTCGGTGCCGAAGGCCAGCACGGTCGGGCCGAGCAGTTCCTCGCCGAGGTGCGACACGCGGCTGGGTGCGTCGGCCTTGGCGTATTCCTCGTGGAAGATGACCTGCTGGGCCAGGGTGGCATCGCGGCCGCCCCATTCCTTGGGCCAGCCGAGGCAGGTGAGTCCGGCGGCGGCCAGGGCGCGGTCCCATTCGAGACGCTCCTCGAAGGCCTCGTGCTCGCGCCCGGGACCACCCAGACCGCGCAGTTCACGGAACTGTCCGTTCAGGTTCTCGGCCAGCCATTCCCGCACCTCGGCGCGGAATTCGGCGTCCTCACGGGATTCACGGCCAACCGTGATCCCGCTGGCCGGTTCGGGGGTCTGGATCATGCTCACCAACGTAGAGTAACCTACCAAGCACTTGCTTTGTTAGACCCATTCCCGGACGTTCGGAGCCCCCGTGACATCCCCACCGCAGACCGTGTCCGCGCTGCCGCAGACCACTCCCCTGGCGCTGCACGCCGCAGCGCAGGCGTACGGTTCCGCACCCGCCGTCACCGACGGTTCCGTGCGGCTGAGCTGGGCGCAACTGCTCGACTCGGTCCGTGAGACCGCCCGCGTGCTCATCGCGCAGGGCGTCGAGCGCGGCGACCGGATCGGCATCTGGGCTCCCAACACCCACCACTGGATCACCGCCGTACTGGCCACCCACTACGTGGGCGCGGTCATCGTGCCGCTCAACACGCGGTACGTGGCCGACGAGGCCGCCGACGTGCTGAGCCGGGTCCGGGCCAAGGCACTGTTCATCGTCGGGGAATTCCTGGGCCGCGACCGCCTGGCCGAATTGCGCGCCGACGCACCCGAACTCACCATCGACACCGTCATCGTCATTCCCGGTGACCGGGACGCCGCGGTCGAGAACGCCATCGCCTGGGCCGAATTGCCGAAGCTGGCCGAGGCCGTCACCCTCGCCGACGCCATCGCGCGCGCGGAATCGGTACTGCCCGATGACGTCTCGGACATCCTGTTCACCTCCGGCACCACCGGCCGCAGCAAGGGCGTGCTCATTCCGCACACCCGCGCGCTCACCAGCGCCCGCGCCTGGGCCGACTGCGCGACCCTGAACCAGCAGGACCGGTACCTCGTGGTGCCGCCCTTCTTCCACAGCTTCGGCTACAAGGCGGGCATTCTCGCCTCGCTGGTCACCGGCGCGAGCATCGTCCCGCAGGCCACCTTCGACGTGCCCGAGACCATGCGGCTCATCGCCGCCGAGCGCATCACGGTGCTGACCGGGCCGCCGACCATCTTCCAGACCATCCTCGAACATCCGGCCCGGGCCACCGCGGACCTGTCGACGCTGCGGGTCGCGGTCACCGGCGCGGCGACCGTGCCGGTCGTGCTCATCGAGCGCATGCGCGACGAACTGGACTTCGACGTGGTGCTGACCGCGTACGGGCAGACCGAATCCGGCGGCTTCGGCACCATGTGCCGCCCCGAGGATTCGGCCGAGACCATCGCCAACACCTGCGGCCGGGCCATCGACGGCTTCGAGATCAAACTGGCCGACAACGGTGAACTGCTGCTGCGCAGCTCACAGATCATGCTCGGCTACCTGGAGGATCCGCAGGCCACCGCCGACACCATCGACAACGACGGCTGGCTGCACACCGGCGACGTCGCGGTGATCGACGAGCGCGGCTACATGAAGGTCACCGACCGGCTCAAGGACATGTACATCTCCGGCGGCTTCAACGTCTATCCCGCCGAGGTGGAACAGGCCATGGCGCGCCTGGCCGGGGTCGCCGAGACCGCGGTCATCGGCGTGCCGGACGAGCGCATGGGCGAGGTCGGCAAGGTGTACGTCGTCCGCAAGCCCGGCGCCGAGCTGACCGCCGACGACGTTCTTGCGCATGCCAAGACGCTGCTGGCCAATTTCAAGGTGCCGCGGTTCGTGGAGTTCCGCGATCAGCTGCCCTACAGCGCCGCCGGCAAGGTACTCAAGCGGCAACTACGTGAGGAGAAGGCGTGAGCGCCACCGACTCGGCACCGGGGCCCATCCCCGACGAGGGCGAGGTCGTCCTCTACGAGAAGCGCGGGCCGATCGCGGTCGTCACGCTGAACCGGCCGGACTACCGCAATGCCCAGAACTCCGTGATGACCTACGCCCTGGACGCCGCCTTCGTGCGCGCGGTCGAGGACGCCGAGGTCAAGGTGATCGTGCTGGCCGGCGCCGGAAAGCATTTCAGCGCGGGGCACGACATCGGCACCCCGGGCCGCGATCATCACGTCAAGTACGAGAACCAGGCCGCGCTGTGGTGGGACCACACCGAACGGCCCGGCGGCGATCAGCGCTTCGCCCGCGAGACCGAGGTCTACCTCGGCATGTGCCGGCGCTGGCGCGAGATCCCCAAGCCGACGATCGCCATGGTGCAGGGCGCGTGCATCGCGGGCGCGCTCATGCTGGCCTGGTCCTGCGACATGATCGTGGCCTCGGACGACGCGTTCTTCTCCGATCCGGTGGTGCGCATGGGCATTCCGGGCGTGGAGTACTTCGCGCATCCGTGGATGCTCGGGCCGCGCCGCGCCAAGGAGATCCTGTTCACCGGTGACCGCTTCTCCGCCGCGCAGGCGTACGAGTGGGGCATGGTGAATCGCGTCGTCGAGCGCGCGAATCTGGAGACCGAGACGTTCGCGCTCGCCGAGAAGATCTCGGCCATGCCGCAATTCGGATTGGCGCTGACCAAGAAGGCCGTCAATCAGTGCGAGGACCTCATGGGCATGCGCGCGGGCATGGATTCGGTCTTCGGGCTGCACCATTTCGCGCACGCCCACAATGCCGAGGTCGGAGCGGATTCACTCGGCGGCATGAATGCCAAGTCTATGAAGAACACCGCGACGGCCACGGCCGACGCGGAGAGGAACGGGGCGAAGTAAGTGGATCTCGAATTCGACGCCAAGACAGCGGCTTTCCGGCAGGAGGTCCGGGAATTCCTGGCCGCCAACGTGCCCACCGCTCCCCTGCCGTCCATGGACACCGCGGCGGGCTTCGAGGCGCACCGCGAGTGGGAGGGCAAATTGGCCGACGCCCGGCTCTCCTGCGTGGCCTGGCCCGCCGAATACGGCGGCCGCGACGCCTCGCTGATCGAATGGGTGGTGTTCGAGGAGGAGTACTACGCCTCCGGCGCACCGGGGCGGGTCTCGCAGAACGGCATCTTCCTGCTGGCCCCGACGCTGTTCGAGCACGGCTCGCCCGAGCAGCTGGCCCGCATCCTGCCGAGAATGGCTCGCGCGGAGGATATCTGGGCGCAGGCGTGGTCCGAGCCCGAGGCCGGCAGCGACCTGGCGGGCATCCGCTCGAGCGCCAAGCGCACCGAGGGCGGCTGGATCCTCAACGGCCAGAAGACCTGGAGCTCGCGCGCCTCGTACGCGGATTGGGGCTTCGGGCTGTTCCGCAGCGACCCGGAAGCGCAGCGCCACAAGGGCTTGACGTATCTCATGTTCCCGCTGACGGCCGAGGGCGTCACCGTGCGCCCGATCCCGCAGCTGGACGGCGAGCCCGGATTCGCGGAGATCTTCCTGGACAACGTCTTCGTGCCGGACGCCGACGTCATCGGTGAGGCCAACAACGGCTGGAAGGTCGCCATGGCGACCTCGAGCAACGAGCGCGGGCTGTCGCTGCGCGCGCCCGGCCGCTTCAACGCCACCGCCGCCAAGCTCATCGAGCTGTGGCGCACGACCGCCGACGAGTCCGACACCGCCGTGCGCAACAGCGTCGTGGACGCGTGGGTCGGGGCCGAGGCGTACCGCCTGAACACCTGGGCCACCGTCACCCGGCTCGCCGACGGCGGTCAGCTGGGCGCGGAATCCTCGGTGAACAAGGTGTTCTGGTCCGATCTGGACATCGCCATGCACGAGACCGCACTGGACATCCGCGGGGCCGCCGCCGAGCAGGAATCGGAGTGGACCGACGGCTATCTCTTCGCGCTGGCCGGCCCGATCTACGCGGGCACCAACGAGATCCAGCGAAACATCATCGCCGAACGCCTGCTCGGCCTGCCGCGCTAGAACCACGGAGAAACCGACATGCGCTTCGCATTGACCGCAGAACAGATCGATTTCGCCGCCAGCCTGCGCAAGATGGGCGAGGCCGCCAAGACCCCCGCCGTCGTGCGCGCGTGGGGTGAGGGTGAGCACGCCGCCGGGCTCGCGCTGATCCGGCAGCTGGCCGAGGCCGGCGCGCTCGGGCTGACCGTCACCGAGGAGAACGGCGGCTTCGGCGCCGGGCCGGTGGAGCTCATCGTGGCCTTCACCGAGATCGGCCGGGCCGCCGTGCCCGGTCCGCTGATCGAGACCGCCGCCGCGATTCCCGCACTGCTGCAGGCGCTTCCGGACGGCGGACCCGCCTCGGAATGGCTGCCGGACTTCGCCGAGGGGTCCAAGCTGGGCACCCTCGCGCTGCCCGATCAGGGCGCGGCGGTGGCGCTGGACGCCGATGTCGCCGACCTGCGGCTGGTCGCCTCGGGTGACCGGATCGTGCTGGCGAGCGCGGGCGAGATCGTCCGCTCGGTGGACGCCGCGCGCCGGCTGTTCCCGCTGACCGGGGACGACGTGCTCGCCGAGGGCGACGGGGTGGCCGCGGCCATCGAACTCGCCTTCGACACCGGCGCGCTCGCCGCGGCCGCGCAGCTGCTCGGCGCGGGCCGGGCCCTGCTGGACACCAGCGTCGAGTACGTGAAGCAGCGCCAGCAGTTCGGCAAGCCGATCGGGCAGTACCAGGCCATCAAGCATCACCTGGCCAACGTCATGATCGGCCTCGAGATGGCGCAGCCGCTGCTCTACCGCGCCGCGCTGACCCTGCAGGACGGAGCCGAGGCCGGCATCCGCGCCCGCGACATCTCCGCCGCCAAGCTGGCCGCCGGGGAAGCGGCGTACCAGGCCGCGCGGATCGGGCTGCAGGTGCACGGCGCGATCGGCTACACCGCCGAATGCGATCTGTCGCTGTGGCTGACCAAGGTCAACGCGCTGCGTTCGGCCTGGGGCACGCCGGATCTGCACCGCGCCCGCATCGCCGCCGCGCTGCGCGCCGGCTCCCCCGAAGCCGCCGCGTGAGACCGCGCGGCGGGAACGGTCCGGCGCCGCAGGCGGTTTCGGCCGTGGCCGCCGGAGCTCGACCGCCGCGCGCACACCGCCACGGCAGCACAGTCATCACCTACCTGGACAGGATCGGAGCCGACGCATGAGCATCACGGCTGAGCAGCAAGAACTCGTCACGACCGTGCGCGCGGTGCTGGCCAAGCACGGGGACAGCGCGGCCATGCGGCGCGGGCTGGACGCCGAGCGCGGATACGACGAGCAGCTCTGGAAACTGCTGTGCGAGCAGGTCGGCGTCGCGGCGCTGGCGATTCCGGAGGAGTTCGGCGGCGTCGGCGTCGGACTGGTCGAAGCGCTGCTGGTGGTCGAGGAGCTGGGCCGGACCCTGGCCGCGCCGCCCATGCTCGGCTCGGCGGTGCTGGGCGTGCAGGCCCTGCTGCTGGCGGGCAACGCCGAGGCCAACGAGCGGCTGCTGCCCGAGGTGGCCGAGGGCGCGCGCACCCTGGCGCTGTGCTGGGCCGGGACCACCGGCTGGGACTCGTTCGGCGTCCGCGCCGAGGGCGAAACCCTCACCGGTACGGCGCATTACGTCCTGGACGGCTCGCACGCGCAGTCGCTGCTGGTGCTGACCGCCGAGGGGCTGTTCGAGGTCGACGACGACGCGGCGGGCATCACCCGCACCGCGGTGCCGACCATGGACCCCACCCGGCGGCTGACCACCGTCGAGTTCGCGGGCGTGCCCGCGACGCTGCTGGGCGCGGTCGACGTCGCGCGACTGCGCGACATCGCCTGGGCCGCGGTCACCGCCGAGCAGCTCGGCGCGGCCGAGCGGTGCCTGGACATGACCGTGGAGTACAGCAAATCCCGCGTGCAGTTCGGCCGCCCGATCGGCAGCTTCCAGGCGCTCAAGCACCGCATGGCCGACATGTACGTCCTGGTGGAGTCCACCCGATCCGTTGCCTACCTGGCGATTTCGGGCCTGGAGACCGGCACGGCCGACCCCGTCGACGTCGCCGCGGCCCGCCTGCACGCGACCACGACGCTGAACTCGGTGGTCTCGGAAACCGTTCAGCTCCACGGCGGCATCGCCATCACCTGGGAGCACGACGCCCACCTGTTCTTCAAGCGGGCACACGGCGACGCCCAGCTCTTCGGCGCCCCGGCCCGTCCTCTCCCCCGTCCCGCGTAGGCACGTCGGCCGAAAAGGCCGGGGCCGCGGCGTCTTCGCCGTGGCCCCGGCCTTTCGCGGTTCAGGGGTGCAGGATCTCCACGTCTCGGGTCGGGGGCTTGCTGCCGAAGCGGGCGCGCAGCGGATAGAGGGCGGCGACCACCAGGAGGGAGGCGGTGGAGGCCAGGAGCTGGTTGCGCTGTTCGGGCACGCGGGCCATGGCGACGAAGACCGCGACGATCGCGATGATCACCAGCCAGCTCAGGTAGGGGTAGCCCCACATGCGGTAGGTCAGGGCCGAGGGATCCTCGCGGCGCAGGCGGGCGCGCAGGCGGAGCTGGGAGATCATGATGGCCACGTAGACGTAGGCCAGGATCACCCCGATCGAGTTCAGCAGGAACGTGAACACCTGGTCCGGGGAGATATAGGACGCGATGACCGCGCCCCAGGCCGCGACCGTTCCGAGCAGCACCGCGCGGGCGGGTACGCCGCGCCGGTTCACCTTCACGAGCGCGGCGGGCGCGTCGCCGTCCCGGGTCAGCACGTAGAGCATCCGGGAGGAGACGTAGATGGCCGAGTTGAGCACCGAGAGCACGGCGGTGAGGATGACGACCTGCATGATCGTGCCCGCGGCCGGAATGCCCATGTGGTCCAGGGCGCTGACGAACGGGCTCTGCAGGATCTCGGCGTCGTTCCACGGCAGGATCGTCACCACCAGGAAGATCGAGGCCACGTAGAACAGGCCGACCCGCCACAGCACGTTGTTGGTGGCGCGGGCCACGGCCTGCCCCGGCTCCTTGGATTCGGCCGCGGCGACCGTCACGATCTCGGTGCCGCCGAAGGCGAACAGCACCACCACGATCGCGGAGAAGATCCCGCCGATGCCGTTGGGCGCGAAGCCGCCGAACGCGGTGAGGTTGCCGAAGCCGCCGTCGGAGTCCGGCCACAGGCCGAAGACCCAGGCCGCGCCGATCACGATGAACAGCACGATGGCGACGACCTTGATGGAGGCGAACCAGAATTCGAACTCGCCGAACGACTTCACCGACACCAGGTTCACGGCCGTCATGAGCACGAGCAGCCCGGCCGAGAGGGTCCACTGCGGCAGGTCGATCCAGGTGGCCAGGATCGCCGCGCCCGCCACCGCCTCCGCGCCGACCAGGATGACGTAGAGGTACCAGTAGAGCCAGCCGACGGTGAAACCGGCGAACGGGCCCATGGTCATGCGCGCGTATTCGGTGAGCGATCCGGCGACCGGGCGGGCCACGACCATTTCGCCCAGTGCCCGCATGACGCACAGGACGAGCAGACCGGCCGCGCCGTAGGAGAGGATGGCGGCCGGGCCGGCGGTTCCGATGACCGAGCCGCTGCCCACGAACAGGCCCGCGCCGACCGCGCCGCCGATGGCCAGCATGGTCATGTGACGACGACGCAGTCCGGTGCGCAGGCCCGCCTGCTCGGCGCCGGTCGGTTCCGACATCTGACCATCCTCCGTACAAGTTGCTCGAATGTTGCGGGCTAACCATATCGGGGCTGGTCAGGCGATAAAAACACCGGGTCTGGTCGGTCGACCAGATCATCTCGGCGGACTCCGGCGTCCGGGCGCGGCGGGTCCGGCCCAATTCCTTTCCGCGACTGCTCCTTCCGCGCCGGAGTACCGTCGGCGGGTATGGCAGAGACGAATACCGGGCCGATCCGCGTCGAGCCGTGCGCCAAGCGGGTGCGCGCCTATCTGGGCGGTCATCCCGTCGCCGACACCGTCGCGTCCCGGCTGGTGTGGGAGCACCCCTACTACCCGACGTACTACATTCCGGTCGCCGACCTGCGGGCGAAGCTCGAACCCACCGGGGTGACGCGCGAGCATCCGGCGCTCGGCGCGGGCACCGAGTTCGACGTCGCGGGCGACAGCGGCGCCGCGCCCGCGGCGGCCGTGCGCTATCTGGATTCCCCCGAACTCGGCGATCTGGTGCGCCTGGATTTCCAGGCCATGGACGAGTGGTTCGAGGAGGACGAGCCGATCTACGTCCACCCCCGCGATCCGTACAGCCGCGTCGACATCCTCGCCAGCTCCCGCCGCATCCGCGTGGAGTTGAACGGCGAGACGCTCGCCGATTCCCGCTCGGCCCGCATCCTCTTCGAAACCGGCCTCCCGCCCCGCTACTACCTGCCCCTGACCGACGTCCGCCAGGACCTGCTCCGCCCGTCCCCGACCAGCTCGCAGTGCCCGTACAAGGGCACCGCCGAGTACCGCCACGTCCGCCTCGGTGAAGAGGAGTTCCGCGACCTGGTCTGGCTCTACCGCACCCCCCTGCCCGAGAGCCAGAAGGTGGCCGGCCTGGCCTGCTTCTACAACGAGAAGGTCGACATCTACGTCGACGAGGTCCTGCAACCCCGCCCGAACACCCCGTTCAGCTGATGAACTCGCCGGCGATCCCTACAGGGGCGCAACGGATTTCAGTTGTCCAGCACGCAATACGTGCGGTCAGAGATCGCGGTACACGTCGCGTCTCCACCCGACCTTGATCACCAGGATGACCAGGACGTTGTCCTGCACCTGGTAGACGATTCGGAAAGGACCGACCCGCAATCGGTAGGCGTCGACGCCCGAAAGTTTGCGGCGGTCGCCGCTCGTCTCAGGACCCGGCCGGGGTCGATGCGCCGAGTAGGGCGCGGGTGACCTCGTGGGACGGGTTGGCGAAAACCGTTGGGGTGGGGCCGGACTCGACCGGGCGGCCCGCGTCGAGGACCAGGACCGTGTCGGTGTGGGCGGCTATCAGGGGGAGGTCGTGGGCTATCAGGACCAGGGACAGGTTGTGGCGGGCGCGGAGGGTGGAGAGCAGGTCCATGATCGCCGTCGCGGTCCGGGTGTCGAGGGCGGAGGTGACCTCGTCGCAGATGAGGATGTCCGGGTCGGCGGCCAGGGCGCGGGCGATCGAGACGCGCTGGCGCTGGCCGCCGGAGAGTTCGTGCGGGTAGCGGGCGGCGAACTCCGCGCCGAGGCCGACCTGGTCGAGTAGTTCCGCCACCCGGGCGGGCACTTCGCGCCGGGGGCGTCGCCGGTGCAGCAGCACCGGGCGGCCCAGGGTCGCGGCGACCGTGCGGCTGGGGTTCAACGCGCCCAGCGGGTTCTGCGGCACCAGCTGAATCCGCCTGCGCTCCTCGCGCTTTCGCCGCGCCGATGCGGGCCGCAGTCGCCTGCCCGCGTACTCGATCACCCCGGCCCCGGCGGGCTGCAACCCCACCATCGCCCGCACCAGACTCGTCTTCCCAGCGCCCGAGGGCCCTACGATCCCCGCCGACGCGCCGGCCGCGACCACTAGGTCGATGTCTCGCACAACCTGCGCTCCGCCGGACCAGACGCGCAATCCCCGCACGACGAGCAGCGAGTCCGGCCGTGAGTCGGCCGATGCGACCGCGGGCGTTTCATCAGCGACCGCCGCATGCGACGCCGCCGCATCATCGGGGGAGCCGGGCGGATCGATCGCGGGAGCGAGCACCCGGTCACCGTTCTCCGACGCCATCGGGGTCGATTCACCGGCTCCTGCCGTGATGGAATCGGTCGTCGACTGCGAATCCGGCTCTCCCGCCGGTGATTCGGCGACCTCGGCGGGTGCGCGGGCGGCGGACGGGTTCGAATTTCGGCCGGAGTTCGCCGCGCGTGCGACGACGCTCGGCGAGTGTGGCGGGGTCAGGTCGTGGACCTCGTCGGCTATGCGGGACACGAGATCGGTGTCGTGACAGGCGAAGACGACGGCCAGGTTGCGGTCGCGGGACAGGCGGAGCAGGAGGTCGCCGATCTCGTCGCGGAGGGCGGGATGCAGGCCGGCGGTGGGCTCGTCGAGCAGGAGCAGGTCGGGGTGGCGAGCCAGGGCGCGGGCCAGGGCCACGCGGCGTTGCTGACCGCCGGAGAGGGCGCCGGGGCGGCGGGTGGCGAAGTCGGCATCGGCGGGTAGGCGGACCTCCCGCAGGAGGGTGGATACGGCGGTGGGATCGGGGGCGAGCTCGCGGACGAGGGTGCGCACGCGCATGCGCGGGTTGAGGCTCGAGCCCGGATCCTGGCCGACGAAAGCTATTCGGGTGCGGCGCAATTCGCGCAGCTCCTCGGGGCTCAGCGCGAAGACGTCCGAGCCGAGCACCTCGACCCGGCCCGCACGGCGCGAGGTCTCGGGCGGGAGCACCCCGAGCAGTGCGCGCAGCAGCGTGGTCTTCCCCGATCCGGACGGCCCGGTCAACGCCAGCAGCCGGCCGGGCTCGACCCGGAAACCGGCGTCGCGCACCAGGAATCGGTTCTCGCCGCCCGCGATCGACAATCCGTCCACGACCGCAACCTCATGCGAGGCACACCCGGACCCGCCCGGCGACTCGACAACGGCATCGCGACCGGCACACTCGGATTCGACCTGCGGCGCGGCCAGAGCAGCGCGAGCGGAGTCGTCGGATTCGATACTCACTGTGGGCTCACCGCTTTTCGTCCGGCCTGCGGCGCGAGGGCGGCCGCGGCGAGGTTCACGCTCAGTGCGAGCAGGGCGATCAGGACGCTGGGGGCCACCACCGCCCAGGGATTGAGCAGGATGCCCGGGCCGTTCTCGCGGATCATCAGGGCCCAGTCGGCGGCGGGGGGTTGCGGGCCTATCTGGAGGAAAGCGGCGGTGGCGACCAGGTAGACCGCGGCGACGAACCGCAGGCCGAACAGGGCCAGCAGTGTCGCCCGCAGATTGGGCAGTACCTCGCGTAGGACCAGATGCCACAGGCGTTCTCCGCCCGCGGCGGCCGCCTCCACGTAGCCGGACGCCGCCACCGGCGCGGCCGCGCCCGAGACCAGCCGCACCGCGTACGGCGAGCCGAGCACCACCGCGGCCGCGATGATCGCCAGCCGCCCGCCGTCCCGCCACGACATGGCGATGAGCAGCAGCCCGAGCACCGACGGCAGCAGGATCAGCATGTCCGTGGCCCGGTCGACCACCCGCCCCACCCCCGGCCGCAGCGCGCCGACCGCCCCGAGCACCGCCGCCACCGCGGTCACCAGCACCGCCGCGACCAGCGAGGAGATCACGAGATCCCGCCCGCCCGCGAGTAATCGGCTGACCACGTCGCGCCCCAGCATGTCTCCGCCCAGCGGCGCCGCCCCGCCCGCTCGCGCGTACGGCTCGGTCACCGGCGCGTCGATGGCGTGCGGCGCGAGCAACGGCCCCACCAGGGCCGCGGCTATCAGCAGCACCGCCGGTGCCAGTCGAACAACGGTGCCGAACAAACGATCTCGGCGAATCACGGAGCTCAGCCACCCGCGCCGGGTGACCCTGGCCCCGCCACCGCCGTGTCCGCTCCCGGCGGCACCTCGATCATCGCCGACGCCGCGCACCGGTTCCGACTCGTTCATCGCCGACCTCCCGAGAGCGCGTCGCGCACCAGATCCGCGGACAGCAGCACCAGGGTGATCGCCGCCCCCGCCAGCGCGGTCACCCCCGCGATCAGCGGGGCATCGCGGTCGGCGACGGCCGAGGCCAGCACCGACCCGATGCCCGGATAGTTGAACACCACTTCGACCGCCACGGCCCCGCCGAGCAGCACCCCCGTGGAGGTGGCCAGCCCCGTGACGATGGCGGGCAGCGCACCCGGCAGCACATGCCGCAGCAGCACCCGGTGCGGCGAGAGCCCATCCAGCACAGCCGCTTCCACGTGCGGCTCCCTCGCCTCGTCGGCCAGCGCCGCGCGCACGATCCGCACGTTCCACCCGATCTGCGGAATCGTCAGCGCCAGCACCGGCAGCACCAGCATGTCCCAGGAGGCGGGCCGCCCGTCGGCCCCCGCGATGGTCACGGCGGGCAGCCACCCGGTCCACAGCGCGAACACCAGCACGAGCACCACCGCCACCACAAACTCCGGCAGCGCGAGCACCACCGTCGCCGCCCCGGACACGATCCGGTCCACCACTCCCCCGGCCCGCACCGCGGCCCAGCCCCCGAGCACCACCGCCCCGGCCCCCGTCAACACGAGCGCGACCCCACCCAGCAGCAGGGTGTTGGGAAACGCCCCGCCCACCAGCTCCAACACCGGCACCCCGCGCGCCGAAACCCCCAGATCCCCCCGCCCCAACCCGGTCATCCATTCCCAGAACCGTTCCAACACAGGCCGATCCAATCCCAGCTCCGCGCGCCGCCGCGCCACCTCCCCCGCCCCGGCCCCCCGCTCCCCGGTGGCCAGCGCCGCGTCCCCCGGCAGCAGATCCACCGCCACGAACACCATCGCAAGCAACCCCAGCAACAGAGCCACCCGCCGCGCCGCCAACGCCCCCGCGTAAGCCCCCACCCGCAAGCCCCCGGCCCACCCCCTCCGCCGAGGCCGCGCACCCCCGCTCCCCGCCCGCCCGGCCAAAACCCGAACCCCACCCCGCCCGGCCCGCACCCCCACCCGTGCCACCCGCCCGAACATGTTCCCGGAGAGCCTGTTTCGCCCTCGCGCACCACCTTCGATCAGCTGATTCTCCGCCACGCCGTCCACCGCCCCGGCCTCGAGAGACCCGCCGATCGACTCCCGATCCGGCCCCATCGGACCAGATCGACCCCGTCGCCACGAAAGCGATGGTCGTCGTCCGAACTCACCCCTACTCGGCTCGGCCGATCGCGGCCGGGCGACTTCCCCGCCGGGCTGCGGTGCGGCGCGATCCGCTCCCGTGTCGCCCCTGTCCGGCCCCTGTCGCTGATCGCTCAGCGACGTCACCACACCGCCCACACCACTCGGCTTCGCCTCGGCGGCATCGCCGTTCGTCACTCGGGGCAGCTCATCCGGTTCGACTCGCGCAGTGTCGTGCGCCGCGTCTTGTTCCACTTTGAGCCGCCCGACCTCGCCCCGGCGACGCCACCGATATCGCTCGGCCCTGCCCTCCCGGCCGATATCTCGCCCGTCGGGCATCCGGACTGTCATGGTTCGTGGAAGCTGCCGCACACTCGCCCACCTGGCTGAGCCTCCGAACTGCCACCTGCCGCCCCGCCTTCGCAGGGCACCGCTACCCCGAACCGCCTCACTGTGATCGACGACCGGGGCTGGCGCGGGCGGCCCGTCCGCCCGAGGTAGCCGACTCGCATCGGACCCGCCGGGCTGCGGCCGCACGGCATCGACCCCACCGCCTACCGCGTCGGCGACTGTCCCGACCGGGTCCGCCGTCTTCGGCTCGCCCCACTGCGGCGAGACCCGGGCAGCCGCCTGGCCGGTAGCCGCGATCCCGCACACATCAGTGACCGGTGCGCCTTGTCGGCGCCACCTGACGTCTACGGCACCTCGCTCGGCGGACACAACCGTGGCCGCCCGGGACAGGAGAGCCTCGACCACACCCGCGGCGCGTCGCCGCCACACTCGCCCACCATGGTCGGTGGGCGGCGGCGAAAGTCCTGCTCGCGGAGGGTACGGGCCGGACCCGCGCTCGCTTCGGCGCAGTCGAGCGAATGCGCCGTCACGGAACCAGAGTTCGGATCGACCACTGAAGATCGTCCCACCGGGCACGGTACGTCCGGTACGAAGCGGCTCCGGCGATCCGTCCCGATGCCGGCGACGGTGCTCGAAGCGTTTGCCGCTCAAGACCTCCCGAACACGGCCGTTCGACCCCGCACCCCCGGAACTCAGCGGGCCAGCCATGTTCGCTCGAGCTGGACGCGGCCGAAGCCGGGGAGGGTGGGCAGGGCCTGGACTCGGCGGTGGGCCAGGTCTATGCCGTCGGCGACGCCCCACACTATGTAGCCGGAGCGGTCGTATTGCAGGCGTTGCAGATCGGTGAGGGCCGTGGCGCGAGCGGCGGGGTCGGGCGCGCCGACCGCGCGCTGGTAGGCGGCGTCGAACTCCGGGTCGTGCCAGGCCGCCTCGTTGCGACTGCTGTCGGTGAGCATGATGCGGCCGGCCAGGAACAGCACCGAGTCGTTCGTGCCCCAGTAGGTGGTGTAGAGGTCGCCTTTGAGCCAGGTGTCCTCCCAGAACGACCCGGACTCCTGTTTGACCACCTCGATCCGCACACCCGCCTCGCGGACCTGGGTGGCGAACAGGGTCGCCGACTCCGCCAGTCCGGCAATGTCCTCGGTGGTGGACAGCCGATAGGTCTTACCGGTGTCGAAACCGGCTTCGGCCAGCAGCTTTTTGGCCCGGTCGAGGTCGCGGACGCGCTGCGGCAGCCCGCGGGCGAAGCCGGGATCACCGGTGCCGAGCACATCGTTGCCGACCACGCCGTACCCGGACAGGGCCTGCGCGACCATCGCCGGGCGGTCCACGGCCAGCCGCAGCGCCTCGCGCACCCGCGCGTCGGCGTACGGGCTGCCGGGAGCGGCCCGCATGACGATCGGCATCGCCATATCGCCCGTCCGCCGCAACGTCTGGATATCCTTGCGCCCCTGTGCCGTCCGCGCCGCCACCGCTCCGGCGTTCGATGCCAGGTCGATCTGCCCGGCGAGCAGCGCCGTCGCCATGGCCTGCGGGCTCTCGAAAACGCTCACCTCGACCGCGTCGAGATACGTCTCGCCGCCGTACCATTCGCGGTTGCGCACCAGTCGCGCGTTGCCGCCCCGGAACCACTCCAGCGCGAAAGGCCCGGTCCCGGGCGCGTTCTCGATGTCGGTCGTCCCTGCGGGTACCACGAAGGTGGCCAGCCGGGTCGACAGCGGCAGTTCGGCATTGGGGTAATCCGAGACGAGCACCACGGTGCCGGGCCCGTCCGCGGTGATGGACTCCGAGCGCACGCCCGGCAGCCGCGAGGGCCCCGCGGGCATGTCGCGTAATCGGCGTAGCGAGAACACCACGTCGTCGGCGGTAACCGGTTTCCCGTCATGGAATTTCGCACCGGGCGCGATGGTGAAGCGCCAGGTCCGCAGATCCGCCGACGACTGCCACGCGGTGGCCAGGCGCGCCTTGGTCAGCACCTGCCCGCCCGGCACGGTCAGGGTGTCGTAGCGCAGGCTGAGAATCAGGTAGTCGCTCTCGTTGGCCTGGGTGCCGTGCGGATCCCGGCTGATCGCGCCCGGCCGGCCGAGCGCGCCGACACGCAGGGTGCCGCCCGGCTGCGGCGGGCCCGAGACCACCACCGGCCCATCGTCACCGGAACCGCACGCGGCGAGCATCGCCGCGAATCCCACACCCCCACCGGCTTGCAAGAGCTGACGCCTCGACAGATTCACGACGACCTCGATTCACACGCGCTGACGATCGACCACCACCGGTCTCCCGACCGGTTTTTCCCGCACGACACCTCCCTTCGAGCGCACCGGAACAGTTGCGCCGGCCCTGGATCAGGCCGCGAGCAATTCCTCGACCAGCCGCGGCAGCGCCGCCCCGATGGGTTCGCGCACCAGTTCGGCGGCGTACGCGTCGTAGGGCGTGGGCTCGGCGTTGACGATGATCAGATCCGCGCCCGCGTCCACCGCGAGCGCGCAGACCGACGCCGCAGGCTCGACCTGGAGCGAGGTGCCGATGGCCAGGAAGATGGCACTGCCCTCGGCGATCTCGATCGCCGCGCGGATGGCCTCGGGGTCCAGTTGCTGGCCGAACATGATGATGTCGGCCTTGAGGATGCCCCCGCAGTCCGGGCAGGGCGGGTCCGGCTCCCCGGCCGCGACACGGTCCAGGGTGGCGCGCATGGTGGCCGTGAACTCGCAGTCGACGCAGACCACGTCGAACATGTTGCCGTGGATCTCGACCACCGATTCGGACCCGGCGCGCTGGTGTAGCCGATCGATGTTCTGGGTGATGATGCCGACCTCGCGCCCCGCCCCGGCGAGCCGGACCAGTGCGTCGTGCGCGGAGTTGGGCCGGGCCGCCCAGGCGGGATTGTCGCGACGGGCCCGCCAGGAACGCACGCGCAGTTCGGGGTCGGCCACGTAGTTCTGATACGTCGACAGCAGTTCGGCAATGGGATCGGACTTCCAGACCCCGCGCGGACCACGGAAATCCGGAATTCCGGAATCGGTAGAGATACCCGCTCCGGTGAGGACCCCGATCGGCCCCGTGCGCCTTCGCCAATCCGTCATCTTGACCAGGGTAGAGCGCTTTTCGCGCGCACATCCACTGTGATTCGAGAAGCCTTACACCGCAATGACATCCGGGGCGTCGATCGCACGCCGATACTGTCCGGGCGCGAGGGAGTACTCGCGTTTGAAGGCTTTCGCGAACGCGAATTCCGATTGATATCCGACTTTTCGGGCAATTCCGGCCAACGGCGTATCGGTTTCCCGCAGCAGGCGCGCGGCGGTGAGCATGCGCCAGCGGGTGACGTACGCCAGCGGTGGCTCACCGACCGTGGCGGTGAAGCGTCGCGCCAGGGTCGCCCGTGACACCCCGGCCAGCTCGCTGAGTTCAGGTACCGTCCAGTTCTTTTCGGGCGCTTCATGAATCGCCCGCAGCGTCATGGCCACCGCCGGGTCGGTGAACGCGCCCGCCCAGCCCGCCGCGCGGGCCGCCGCCTGCTCGTCGAACCAGGCGCGCAGCGCGAACAGCAGCAGGGTGTCCAGCAGTGCGGGCACCACGGCGTCCGACCCGGGCCGCGGCTCGGCCAGCTCCCCGGCGAGCAGATCGACCGCCGAGCGCAGCGCCGGATGCCGGCCGGGCCGCGCGGGCAGGTGAATGAACTCGGGAAGCTCGTCCAGCATGGGATGACCGCGCCGCCCGCCCAGCGCGTAGGCGCCGCACAGCAGCGCCGTCCGCTGCCCCGGGCCGGCGATTTCGCGCGGCTCCCCCGGCCGGGCGATCTCGGTGATGGGCGTGCCCGGATCGTCGGCCAGCAGATGATCCGCACCGCGCGGCATGAGCAGCACGTCCCCGGCTCCGAGCGCGATCGACTCTCCCGCCGGGGTCAGCACCCAGCACGAACCCTGCAGCACCACATGGAATCCCGTGCCCGGCACGATCGGATAGCTGCGCCCCCACGGCGCGTGCCGGACGAACATCCCCGAGGTGGGATTGGCGGTGCGAATGGCCGCGATGGTCTCGCTGAGGATGTCCACGCCGCCAGACTAGCGCGCGGGTGACATGACTTCCACACTCGGCATCTGAGCGAATCGGATATCAAAGCGAGCAATACAGCCATTCAAATGCTCATATTCGCTCAATAATCTCGAGAACATGACATCGACCAGCGTCACCCCGGCAGCCACCCCTTCCACCACCACGGCAGCCACCACGTCCACCACCCAGGGCGGGGCGGGCACCTCCGCCACGACCCCCAGCGGTGCAGCCACCCCCGCCACTTCCCCGGGCGGTGCGCCCACCGCGCCCCGCGGGCCCGCCACGATCGCCCTCTACGGCGCGACCGGCCACACCGCCGGGTACATCCTCGACCGGATTCGCGCGCTGGGCTCGACCCCGATCCTGGTCGGCCGCAACGCCGACCGGCTGCGGGCGGCCGCCGCCGCGGCGGGCCTGCCGGACGCCGAGATCCGCATCGCCGACCTGAACGATCACGCGGCCCTGGTGGCCGCGTTCACCGGCGCGGACGTCGTGATCAGCGCGCTGTCCGCCTTCGTGGAGACCGGCGCGGCCGTGGTGGCCGCGGCCGTCGCCGCGGGCGCGCACTACACCGACACCTCGGGCGAGCAGCTGTTCCTGCAGCGCGTCTTCGAAAACCACGGCGCGGCAGCCGAAGCCGCGGGCGTCACGCTGCTGCCCGGCATCACCGACAACAACCTGACCGGCGATCTCCTGGGCCACCTGGTCGCCCGCCGGGTGCAGGGCCCGGCCGAGCTGGTGCTGAGCCATCTCAGCCGCAGCGGCGGCAACGGCTCCAAGGGCAGCGCCAAAACCGTGCTGGCGAGCCGGGATTGGTTCATCGGCGGCGGCTACCACTACGAGGACGGCGTGCTCCGGACGAGCGTGGCGACCAAGCACCCGGAGCTGACCTTCCCCGGGGACACCGCGCCGACCCCGGTGGTGAAGTTCCCGCAGTCCTCGGTGCTGACCATCCCGCGACATTCGGAGGTGGCCTACGTCGCGGGTGCGGTGGCGGCTTCCATCAACGCCCATCTGAGCGGATTCACCGACGCGGCACTGGATTCCATGCCGGAGGCGCCGGACGCCGATCTGCGCTATTACATGATCGTCGACGCGCACGGCGCCGATGGCGCGGGCGTGCGCGGACTGGTCGACGGCGTGGATTCCTACCGGGATTCGGCGATCATGGCGGTCGAGGTCGCGATACGACTGGCGGCGGGCGGGATCCGGCCGGGCGCGCTGGCGCCGGCCGAGGCCTTCGACCCCGCGGAGTTTCTGAATTCCCTCGTGCCGCACGGCATCACGTGGAGCATCGCGGAACTGTGACGTACGAGTGCGGGCCTACTGCCGACATCGGGGGTGGGGAGATCATCCTCGATCCCGATGTCCAGCAGGGGCTTCGAGCCCCGGGCGGTGGCACCCGATGGGTGTGCCGATCCGCCCGCCCGGTGGACGGCGAACATGCCTTGGTGAGCGGTGTCGCCGTTCCGGGTTCCGACCGCGCCGGCTCGCGCCGGTTCTAGTCGTCTATTTCGAGCAGACCCTCCGCGACCGCGTGGTCGATGGTCTTCTCGAGGTTCGGGCAGGAGTCCGGCTTGCCGAAGATCGGCCCGGCTTCGGCCATCTTGCGAAAGACCGGGCAGTGATCGGCCGGGTTGACCGTCCACTGCACCGTCTTCTGGTTCGAGCTGTGCTTGCGAACCATGACTTCGGTCCCGCAGGACTGGCACGCGATCGGCGTCAGCCCGGACTCCATGTAGTGCGCTTTGTCGATGACCGTCTGGGCGCGCACCTGCGCTTGCCGCTCGGGACGGTCCGCGAAATCGGGTGCCTTCGCCCAGGTGGTCATCAGACGTTCGCCTCCTGCGAGGTCTCAGCGCCCGCGGCGTCGGCGGCCTCGGCAGCCTCCTTGGCTTCGCGCTTCTTGGCCATATTCTCCTCGACCTCGATGGCCCAGGCTTCATTGGCCTTGGTGGTATCGACCTCGAACTCGAAGCGCTGCGTCGACTTCGGATCCACGTCGGCGACGTCGACGTAGAACTGGTCGTACCAACGGCGCAGCTGGTACACCGGGCCGTCTTCCTCGGTGAGCAGCGGGTTGTCGATCTTGGACTTGTGCTTCCAGATCTCGACGTCCTGCAGGAAGCCCTCGCTGACGCCGTCGGTCATCTTGCGGGCGAAGCTCTCCGCCTGGTCGTCGGGCAGACCCTTGGGCTTCTGCAACGCGACGCCCCACTGCAGCACGAACGAATTCTGCGTGACCGGGTAGTGGCAGTTGATCAGCACGGTCTTGACCTCGAAGCCGCTGTAGATGTTCAGCAGCGGGTTGACCATGTACGACGGCCCGAAGTACGAGGCTTCGGACTTGAGCAGCGTGTCGATGCCCGCCTCGGCCGCCGCGCCCTTGTCCGGACGCCCCTTCGTCTCGAGGTATTGGGTGGCGATATGGCCCTCCAACACGTTCTTGAAATACGTCGGGTACGCGTAGTGGATGTAGAAGAAGTGAGCCATGTCCACGACGTTGTCGATGATCTCGCGGCAGTTGGCGCCCTCGATCAGCAACGAGTTCCAGGTCCAGTCCGTCCACTCGCCGGACAGCTCCTCGAGCTGGTTGCCCTCGGCGTCCTTGAACGGCCCGTCGATGTACGGGATGGTGACCTCGTCGGTGGGCTTGCTGCCCTCGTGGTCGTGCCAGACGAACAGCTGCCCGTTGCGCTCGAGCGTGTGCCAGGACCGCGTGCGCGCCAACGGCGGAACGCGCCGCGCGTACGGGATTCCGGTGCACTTGCCGTCGCCGCCCCAGCGCCAATCGTGGAACGGGCACGCGATGGAATCGCCCTTGACCTCGCCCATGGAAAGATCGCCACCCAGATGCCGGCAGTAGCCGTCCAGGATCTTCAGATCGCCCTTGCTGTCCATGAATACGACCAGCTTGGTCCCGAAGGCGCTGACCGAGTGCGGCTTGCCATCACGGAAGGTTTTCGCGAGACCCAGGCAATGCCAGCCCCGGGCGTACCGGGTGGGCATGGCACCCACGTCGATTTCGCGAACCTTCCCACGGGGACCCGGCGGGGTTGTCGACATTGTCATCCTCCTCTGGAAGTACTAGAACACGTTACAAAACAGCGGCGCTTCACGCCAGCTGTCCGCCCAAACAACGGACAAAAGTCCTTGTGAGGCACGCCGCGCCCGGATCGGTCCGGGCGGCGGCCTCTGTTCTCGACATAAATAAGAACGTGTTCTAGTCTCAGAGACAAACGAGAACCGCCCGATTACCCAGGCAGGAGCAACTGGCGCGATGACGCAAGAAGTAGTTGAGCGGGTCGAGGCACTGCTGCCCACTCTCCGCGAGCGGGCCCAGCAAGCCGAGGACCTGCGGCAGATTCCCGAGGAGTCCATCAAGGAACTCCAGCAGGCCGGCTTCTTCAAGCTGCTGCAGCCGCGCCAGTGGGGTGGCTACGCCGCGGACCCGGTCGTCTTCTACGACACCGTCCGCAAGATCGCCAGCGCGTGCGGTTCCACCGGGTGGGTCGCCGGCATCATCGGCGTGCACAACTGGCACCTGGCCCTGTTCGACCAGCGCGCGCAGGAAGAGGTGTGGGGCGAGAACACCGACGTCCGCATCTCCTCCTCCTACGCGCCCATGGGTGCGGGCCTGGTGACCGAGGACGGCAGCGGCTACACCGTGAACGGTTCCTGGGCCTGGTCGTCGGGCTCGGGCCACGCGGACTGGGTCGTCGTCGGCGGTCCGGTCATCAAGAACGGCAAGCCGGTCGACTTCGGCAGCTTCCTCATCCCCCGCAGCGAGTACACCATCAACGATGTGTGGAACGTGGTCGGCCTGCGCGGCACCGGCTCCAACACCATCGTGGTGGAGAACGTCTTCGTGCCCAAGCACCGCTTCCTGAGCTTCCGCGCCATGGGCGAGCTGAAGTCCCCGGGCCTCGAGCTGAACACCGATCCGGTGTACAAGATGCCGTGGGGCACCATCCATCCCACCACCATCTCCGCGCCGATCGTCGGCATGGCCTACGGCGCGTACGAGGCGCACGTGGAGCACCAGGGCAAGCGCCTGCGCGCGGCCTACGCCGGCGAGGCCGCCAAGGACGACCCGTTCGGCAAGGTCCGCATCGCCGAGGCCGCCAGCGACATCGACGCCGCCTGGCGTCAGCTCTCGGGCAACGTGGCCGACGAGTACGCGCTGTTGGTCGCCGGTGAGGACGTGCCGTTCGACGTGCGCGCCCGCGCCCGCCGCGACCAGGTCCGCGCCACCGGCCGGGCCGTGGCCTCGATCGACAAGCTCTTCGAGGCTTCGGGCGCCACCGCACTGGCCAACGGCACTCCGCTGCAGCGCTTCTGGCGTGACGCGCACGCCGGCCGCGTGCATGCCGCCAACGACGCCGAGCGCGCCTACGTCATGTACGGCACCCACGCGTTCGGGCTCCCGATCACCGACACGATGGTCTAGCCCATGACCACTGTCGAGGAGATCACCTTCGAGTCCACCTCGAAGTACGCCCAGGTCCGCCCGGACCTGAAGCTGCACTACCACGAGGCGGGCGTCGGCAACGGCCCCACCATCGTGCTGCTGCACGGCGGCGGCCCCGGCGCGTCGTCGTGGTCCAATTTCGCCAGGAACATCCCGGTGCTGGCACGCGAATTCCACGTGCTCGCGGTGGATCAGCCCGGCTTCGGGCTGTCCGACAAGCCGGTCGATCATCCGCAGTACTTCGTGCACAGCTCGTCCGCGCTCAAGGACCTGCTGGACACCCTGGGGATCACCGATCGCGTTCACCTGCTGGGCAATTCGCTCGGCGGCGGCGCGGCGACCCGGTTCGCGCTGGACTACCCGGACCGCGCCGGCAAGCTCGTGCTCATGGGCCCCGGCGGGTTGTCCACCAACCTGTTCGCGCCGGACCCCACCGAGGGCGTCAAGCTGCTGAGCAAGTTCAACTACCAGCCGACCCGCGAGAACCTCGAGGCGTTCCTGCGGATCATGGTGTTCGACCAGAAGCTCATCACCCCCGAGCTGATCGAGGAGCGCTTCGCCTCGGCGTCGCTGCCCGAGTCCCTCGAGGCCACCCGCGCGATGGGCAAGTCCTTCGCGGGCGCGGACTTCCAGAAGGGCATGATCTGGCGCGACGCCTACAAGCTGCGTCAGCCCGTGCTCATGGTCTGGGGCCGCGAGGACAGGGTGAACCCGATCGACGGCGCGCTCATCGCGCTGAAGATGGTGCCGCGCGTGCAGCTGCACGTGTTCGGCGGCTGCGGGCACTGGGCGCAGCTCGAGAAGTTCGACGAATTCAACCGCCTGGCAACCGACTTCCTGCTCGGCGTCAAGGAGAAGTGACCATGGGTATTCGAGCTCTCGGATACATGCGCATCGGCGCCACCGACATGGCGGCCTGGCGCGACTACGGGCTCAAGGTGCTCGGCATGATGGAGGGCACCGGGCCCGATCCCGACGCCCTCTACCTGCGGATGGACGATTTCCCGGCGCGCCTGGTCATCGTGCCGCACGAGAGCGACCGGCTGCTCGTGTCGGGCTGGGAGGTCACCGACGGGCCCGCGCTGCAACGACTTCGGGAAACTCTCGCCAAGCACGACGTGAGCTTCGTCGAGGGCAGTAAGGAAGAGCTCGCCGAGCGTCGCGTCGAGGGCATGATCCGGTTCTCGGATCCCGCCGGCAACGTGCTCGAGGCGTTCTACGGCATGCAGTACCTGGGCCGCCGCTTCGTGAGCCCGTACGGCCACAAGTTCGTGACCGCCGAGCAGGGCCTGGGCCACGTGGTGCTCACCTGCACCGACGACGCGGCCGCACAGGCGTTCTACCAGGACGTCCTGGGCTTCCGCCTGCGTGACTCGATGCGGCTGCCCCCGCAGATGGTGGGACGCCCCGCCGACGGCGATCCGGCGTGGCTGCGGTTCTACGGCTGCAACCCGCGCCATCACGCGCTGGCGTTCCTGCCGCTGCCGAACCCGACCGGCATCGTGCACCTCATGGTCGAGGTGGAGAACTCCGACGATGTCGGGCTGTGCCTGGACCGGGCCAACCGCAAGAAGGTCAAGATGTCGGCCACCCTCGGTCGCCATATCAACGACAAGATGCTGTCGTTCTACATGAAGACGCCGGGCGGATTCGACATCGAATTCGGCTGCGAGGGATTGGAAGTCGACGATTACTCGTGGATAGCCCGGGAGTCCACGGCGGTCAGCCTGTGGGGTCACGACTTCACCGTCGGATTCAAGTAGCGCGAACGAAGAGGGCGACGAACCAATGACCACGACCGACGAACAGCCGGGCATCGATCCGCGGCAGTTCCGAAATGTGCTGGGCCAGTTCTGCACCGGTATCACCGTCATCACCACCTTCGGCGAGGACGGTGCGCCGATCGGCTTCGCCTGCCAATCGTTCGCCGCCCTCTCCCTCGAACCGCCCCTGGTCCTGTTCTGCCCCACCAAGGGTTCCAAGTCCTGGGCGGCCATCGAGGCCAGCGGCAAGTTCTGCGTCAACATCCTGGCCGAGGAGCAGCAGCCGGTCTGCGCCCGCTTCGGCTCTCGCGAGCCCGACAAGTTCGCCGGGGTCGGCTGGCGCACTTCGGAACTGGAGCTCCCGGTCCTGGACGACGCGCTCGCCACCATCGAGTGCGTCGTCGACCGGGTGGTGGACGGCGGCGATCACTACATCGTGATCGGCCGCGTGCAGGCGCTCTCGGAGTCCACCGATTCCGGGCGTCCGCTGCTGTTCTACCGCGGGCAGTACACGGCCATCGAGCCGGACAAGACGGTCCCCGCGCCGTGGCGCGCCGACCTGGAGCACTTCCTGACGAATACCACGCTCGACACCTGGCTCTGAGCCCGCTGCCGATCGTCCCGCGCCCCCGGTGATCATCACCGGG